>CAZSLZ010000005.1:0-49321 GCA_964607865.1 uncultured bacterium | reverse complement strand
CCCGGGCAAAAAAGGGAATTATTTATTTGGTTAAAGAAGAAGAAAGGATTCAACTGAAGGAAGCTCTAAAAAAAAGTGAGCGGAAATACCGCAATTTTGCGGATTTCATGCCGGTTTCCATTGTTGATCTTGATTGGAAGGGCAACATTATTACCATCAACGAAACAGCTACAAATGAATTTGGTTTTACCCGCAATGATGTATCCAGCGGGCTTCATATTTTTCAGTTTTTCAACACCAATGAACATCTTCAGTTGAAACGCGATTTAAAAGATATGGCAACTGGAAAAATTCACAAGGAAACTTATGAAGCCAGGGCCAAAGAAGGAAAAACTTTTACCTGCATAACCAGTTTTCATCCAGTTATAAAGGATGAAACAATTGCATTTATCCGCGCCATGATTATTGATATTTCCAGTCAGAACGAATTAATGCAAAAACCTGGAGAAGAGAAAACATCAGGAAAATCAATTGATGTCATTTTCAATGTTCTCAGCGAGGGGGCGGTTATTACCGACCTGGAGGGAAATATTTTTCAGATAAATTCCCGGGCCCTTACCCATTTCAGCTCCAATAATATTGATGAATTGACAGGCAGAAATTTCAGGGAATTTATTCACCCCCGGCATCATCAGAAGTATGAAGAAACAATTCGCCAGGTTATGCGAACCAGGGAAGGAAAGACTATCGTATGCAAAATGCAGCCTCCCCTGTGTGAAAGAGAAAAATGCCGGATCCGTGTTTCTATTTTCAAGGATAAAGCTGGGGTTCCGTTGGGTTTGATACATATTGTGGAAGATGTGGTTCCCGATCATGATTCCCAGGTTGGTATAATCTTTCGAAGTGGTGTCCTCGATTTCATTTTTGAAAATACTACTGACATGATTTTTACCAAGGATACCGATTATAAATATACCCGTGTTTCACCAGCAATGGAATCAATTTCCGGTATCTCTTCAAAAATCATGGAAGGCAAAACCGATAATGAACTTTTTTCTGAACCCCTGGCACGTAAAATGCTTGAAACCGATTTGCAGGCCTTGAACGGGGAAACAGTAAAGCTGGAGTTTGAACTTGATGAAAAAGGTAGAAGAAAAAGTTTTACTGTTGTCAAGGCTCCCTGTTTTGACAACTATGACAAAATTAAAGGTATATTAGGTATTATCACAGATAACACTTCACGGGACATCCTGAAAAACGAACTGAAAAAGAAGAACCGTTACCTCAGGGATCTGGAATGTTCCCTGAACAATGATTTAATGAATAATATAAACCTGTTAAGGGGTTATTTTAACCTGGTTAAAGAAGACCCACGCCTGCTGGGAACCAACTATCCCAGAATCGTTAACTCATTGGACCGGTTGAATACATATGTTAACACTCTTCTGGAATTCTCCAGCGCAGGTGAAATAGAACGTGATGCAAAACTGAATCTTGATTCATTTTTAAACAATGTGCTTTCAAAGATCAATACTGAAAATGCAGATGTCCGGGTTCAGGTGGAGCCCGATCTTGAAATCATGGCATCCGCACATTCACTGGAACAGGCTTTTACTCTGCTCTTTAAAAACACCCTGTCCCGGGCTCCCGAATCAGGCAAAGTATCCTTGATTATAGCTGGGCGGAGAGAAGACGACAGAATTATCATTCAGATCACCGATAACGGAAAACAAATGCATTTGAAAAAACCCGAAGACATTTTCTCTCTTTGTGCTTCTCTTAAATCAGAAAAGCATTTGACCGGCTTGCCTGTCTGCAGCAGAATAATTGAAGCCCATGAAGGAACAATCAAAATGATATCTCTCAGGAAGAGAAGGCTCACTCAATTCCTGATAACATTTCCAGCTTGAATCTTGCTGAAATAAAAACGAGGAAACACCGCCCTTCATACAGAAGCAATTGTTACATTAACCAGGAAGGAGTAATTTATAATGGGCCATATAACCGGAAGTACAGAAAACCCAGCAATCAGGCCAGAATTTGTGGAAATTGAAGGGGTAATCATTCATCTTTCCCATCCCGATTATTTACCCATGAACTGGGTGGGGCAAAAGGAACTTCAACTGCAGTTGCTTGCCTCGTGGATGGTTCTGGATGACGAAGATTATCCTTTGAACCCCCGGCTGCTGGGTAAACCTGGAGTTGGTAAAACCACACTGGCTTATTCTACCGCCCGCAACCTGGGCAAGGAAGTCTATATTTTCCAGGCAACCATGGATACCCGGCCCGAGGATCTGCTCATTACTCCTGTAATTGCCTCCAACCAGGAAATAAAATACGTTGCCAGCGCTGTAGTAACCGCCATGCTTCGGGGAGGTGTGGCAATCCTTGACGAGGGCAACAGGATGAGTGAAAAATCCTGGGCGTCCCTGGCGCCTCTTCTCGATAACCGCAGATATATCGAATCGATTGTGGCAGGAATTAAAATCAAGGCTCATCCGGATTTTCGTTTTGTAGCCACCATGAACGACGATGCTTCAACTTTCGAGATTCCCGAATATATCCATTCTCGTTTACAACCCCAGATTTTTATTGATTTCCCGGAAAAAGAAGAAGAACTTCATATTTTGAAAGAAAATCTACCTTTCATGGAAAATAAGATTCTGGAATATGTGGTGAATTTTTTACAGAGAGCTCACAAAAAAGATGAGAGATACACGGTAAGGGATGGAATCAATATTGGCAGATATGCGGGAAAACTCATTAAACAGAAGAAGATGAAAGACCAGAAAGCTTTGAGCTTGGCTGTAAAACAAGTTCTGGGTGAAGAGGCAATCGGTTATCTGACCTTTTAATTATGAAAGATAAAAACTATTTACAATTCGATAATCTTTTTGTGGTTCCCGTTTGTCATTACCAGGCCGAGTTTGCTTATTATGTGGCTGAAGCTGTGAGGGAACTAAAACCAGATCTTATTGCTGTTGAACTTCCCAGCACATTGCAATCTCATCTGGTCAGGGCTGTAAAACGGTTTCCTTTTTATTCGGTGGTATTTTACAGGAACGGCGACGGCGATTATATCTATTTTCCCGTGGAGCCTTCGGATCCTCTGGCGGAAGCTATCCGCAGTGGGTTGGAAATGGATATACCTGTGAAATGTGTGGACTATGACGCCGATGATTATCCCCTGATTTTTGATCCCATGCCCGATCCTTATTCTGTTCAGAAACTGGGATTGGTAAATTATTATAACCTGTATAAGGATACTGTTGAATCCGGGCAGAAACCCAACCCCATAACCCCCAGGGATGAAATGCGGGAAGAGACCATGGCTTACCGCATACAGCAACATTTGCAACAGGAAGAAAAAGTGTTGTTGGTTTGCGGTATAACTCATGTGGAAGGTATAATCCGCAGGCTGAAAAGAAAATGCGTTTTGCCCCTGGGTAAGGCGACCCGTAAAGATCTGCAAATTTTTAACCTGTCTTTAAATTCAATCAGGGAAGTGGCGGGAGAAGATCCTTTTATTTCTGCAATTTATGAAATGAACCGGGGGGCACACCGGATAGAACAGGAAATTGATGAGATTTCCAGAGAAAAAATTGAAAGGGAAAAGAATAAATACAGGGATGATTCACAAAAAGTCTTATCTTTACAGGATTTTAGAAAAAAATCATGTAAGCCCTCGAAGTTTAACCCGGCTGAATCAACCAGAAATGAAAATTACAACAATGAAACCGGTTTGGCTAAAAAAGAATACAAATACCTGAGGCATAAAAAGAAACAAAATACCGAATCGGTTCAACTGAGTTATGAAATACCGATGATTTTTGAACTGGAAAGCCATGGAGAAAATCAACCCCCTTTACTTCAGAAAACTAATAATTACCATACAAACATAACTGCATCTAATAAAGATTCTAAGGAAAACAAACAAATCTTTAATAGTTTCATGAAAAAAATTGTAGCCCGGTTATTCAATATGCCCGAAAAATCAACTGCAGGGCGCAAAACCACAATTGCCGAGGAAAAAGAGTATTTTGAGCTTTTTTTCAAAAACATGAATCAGGACAGAAAGGCAAAAAAGGAGAAAATTCACAAGTTTCAGGGTTGCGAGGATCGCTGGAAGGAACTTTTGCAATACTATCGGCAGATTGTAGAAAATGAAAATTTCCGGGACCGCCAGCGACTTTTAATCTTAATGCTGAAAAAGGCAGCTTCCCATTATAAAGAAAATGTCAATGAAGAGATATCCCCATGGCAGTTGAGGGTATTTATGAATTTTGCACGAAAATATGCCCGTGTAACTGGCAGGTTGTTACCGGATCTGTATCAGATGATTATTGCTGCCCGCAGTTGCAGTGATGATAACTATGCTTATGAAGTATGGGATCTGCTTACCTGTTACCCCTGGCTGGATAATTCAGGAAAGATTCAAACAGTCGATATCAAGGCTGATGAAGTCTGGCTCAATGGCAAGAAAATCACTCTGCGAAGAAAGTTTCCATATTTTCGTAAACAATTGATGAGGATACCGGTAAATCGAAGATTGAATGAGAAAAACCCGGGAGATTGGGCAAAGGAATTTGATGAAGCTATGCTATGTTCTTACCCCCCTGAAGACCTGGTTATAGAAAACTTCAGCGGTTATTTGCAGAAAAAGGGTATGAATATTTTATCCGAGGAACATTCCCGGATTCAACCCTTCACCACTTCCTTACTGGACGGAGTGGATATAAAGGAAACCCTGAGAAACTGGCACGAAAAGAAGATTTACGTGAAAGAGAAACTTCAGAGAACAGGCGGAGTGGGCTCGGTAGTCATAATTTTTGATGATGATACTGAAGACAGAAAATTCAACTGGCAACTTACCTGGCTGGGCGAGCATCACCAGGAATCGGACATGGCATTCTATTCCACTCACCCTGCAGATAAAATTGTAGGGCCAGGCATCGCCCGCTGCACTTATGGCGGATTTATGATGACATATCCGCCTGGCAGGGTATGGGATGTCTGGACCGATCCTTTCTATACCCAGGCAAAAAACAAGTCAGAAGTACTCTTGATGTCCGCCATTGAATACAGCCAGGAAAAAAATATTGTTTATGCTGCGGCAAAACCGCCCCGGTCCTATTTTAAGACTTTCGCATCCCGGCTGGGAAAGCAGATAATATATATCCCCATAGGCAGCCTTTCACCGGTTACACTGAAGAAAATACGGGTTTTTCACGTTCTTTCAGGCCATAAAGTTAGAGATATTGCCCGTCAATACATTTGGTAATTGTTGAATATCAGTAAAAAATACAGGAAATTGATATGTTTGTGAAATATATTTTTTATGGTTTTCTATACCCACTTACCTTGCGCCCATAAGCGCCTGAATCTTTTGCCGGAAAAAAATACAATGCGAACAATATGTTTACCGTTTTCTAAAAACGGCGTCATTACAAGCCTTTAAGAGGTGTGGCAATCTCAATTTAGATCGGATTGCTTTCCAACTAATTTAAAGGTAAAAATGTTTATTTATCTGTCATATCAATGAAATGAACCGAACATGAATTACAAAGGTCATAACACCTTGCCACCTGTTGAACCATCAGGCTGGCCTGCTCATCGTCCAAACCGACCAGGTGTTTACCCAGAGCTCCCAGGTCCTTTTCCAGGTTGCGGACATGATGGGCTGTGGGAGTAACTATGTCAGCCCATTCCACATCACCATTTTCATCAAATTTGAAAGAGTAGTGAAGCAGGCCCCGGGGAGCCTCGGTATCGGCCCACCCCTGGCCAGCTTTAGGTTTTGCCTTTTCCACAAAACGGTTTCTTAAATTACGGTTCTGAAGCTCTTTCAATATGCGAATAGCCTCTTCCACGGTATATAAATATTCCACACAATGAGCGCCATAAATAGAGAAAGGCATATTTTCGTGGAACCAGTCAGGGCCGCCCCAGTGTTTTTCTGCCATTTTCCGGCAGTCCGGGGTAAGTTGAGCCCATCCCAGCACTACCCGGGCAATAGGCCCGCACATGAAAGTCTTTTCAGGATCGTTTTCCAGAAAATAATGCAGTGCATTTGATTGTTTATAATGTTTATGTTGAATATATTCATCGTGTTGCCTGGGTTTAATTTCGAAGCCTGAGGTGGACTTAATTTTGCCGTAATTCACTGCATACTGTTTTTCATCGTGAATTGCAACCAGATCCACCTTTCTTTTAAAAGGTACCACCGGTTTGTAACCTGCTACAATTTCAGCCATGGTCCAGGCAAAATCCTTTGCTTCTTCAAGCCTTTCCAGCAACTCAGGTATTTTTTTTCTGTCAGGCATGGTCATCATTCTTCCCACATCCATGGCTATAGGGTGGGTTTCTCTGCCGGTGCAGAAATCAGTCAGATCGTTCCCCAGACGCTTGAATTTAAGGGCTGCCTTGACAGCTGGCAGCAATTCGGGTACCTGGGCCATTTCCATTACCGAGTTTTTACCAAAATAATCGGGGCCACCCAGAATAAAATTGGTAACAATGCTGTTCATGTTGAGTTCGGACAGGTTCGCCAACCTGCGTATAAGTTTCACTGTATCGTCGGGTTCAATATCAAAAGCTTGTTCTGTAGCTTCAATTCCCGATATGGTATGGGGAACCGAGCAGATTCCGCAGATCCGGGATGTAGTTTCATAGGCATCATACCATTTTCGCCCCACCAGAAATCCCTCGAAAAACCTGGGAGGTTCATAAAGGTTAACTTCCCATTTTCTTACTTTGCCGTCAGCGTCAACTCTTAGCTCCAGGGCTGATTCCCCTTCACAGCGGGCCAGATAATCTACATATACATTTACTTCTTTGGTCTTAGACACAGGCTTCAGCTCCTTTCCGGAACGCCGGGGTTTCACCGGAAAAATATTTGAATCTTCGTTTTATTTCGTCATCATCGTATCCCAGACGCCGGAAAATATTAACCAGCGCCACCGGATCAGCATCCACATTGGGGCCCCTGCATCCGAAACAGGGACGGCCATGGGTGGTGCAAATTGCATGGCAGCCGCCGCGGGTTACTGAACCCAGGCATAAGGCATTCTGGCTTAATAACAGGCATTCGTTCTCGTTAAGTTTGCACTCCACACAAACCGCGTGGGGCCGCATGAACGGCTTCTTGTTCAACAGGAAGGCTGTAGTCATCTCCCGCAATTCCACCCTGTCCACAGGACAGCCATGAATGTAGGCATCGACCTTGATAAAATGATCAATTCCGAAAGCCTTGTCAAAGGTTTCGATATATTCGGGATATTCATAGACCCGTTCCACCTGTTTTTCAATGGGGCGATAATTTTTCATGGTATTAATACAACCCTCGCAGGCGCAGGCGCCCAGAGCAATGATAACCTTGCAATCGTCCCTGGCTTTGAGGATCCTTTCCTCTTCATGCCTGCAGGTTATGGAGCCTTCCACAAACCCGATGTCATAAGGGCCTTCTGCATCCAGGCTGGTGGCCTCCTTGAAATATCTTATATCCACCTGCCCCACCAGGTCCAGCATTTCGCTCTCGAAATTTATGAACTGGAGTTGGCAACCGGCGCAGGAAGAAAATTTATAAACAGCAATTTTTGGTACCGACATAAAAACTCACCTTTTTCAAATTATAATAAAGTATCGGGCAATTCAGCCACCTGATCGTAACTGAATACGGGCCCATGTTTACAGACAAAATATTGTCCCAATTGACAATGGCCGCATTTGCCGACCCCGCATTTCATTCTTCTTTCCATTGAAAGATAAATCTGGGGCTGCTAAAATCCTCTGGAAACCAATCCCCGGCATACAAACCGCATCATAATCTCGGGGCCACAGGTAACTGCAATGGTATTGGCAGGGTTCATATCCGCTTCTTCATATAAGGTGGTTACCACACCCACGCCATGCTCCCATTTCCTATTCTCGGGAGCTTTATCCACAGTCAGATACAAATGGGTATCGGGCTGGTTTCCCATAAAATCAAATTCATCAGTAAACAGCATATCATCGGGGGTACGAGCTCCATATAGAATCTGGATTTTCTTAAAATCCTCTCTCTGCCCGAACATCTGATAAATAAAGGGACGCAGTGGAGCAAGGCCTATTCCGCCCACTACTATTAAAACATTTTTACCCCGGGCTTCTTCCACAGGCCAGGAATTTCCATAAGGGCCCCGTAAACCCAGAACCGAGCCTTCTTTGAAACCGTCTATCAGGTTGGTCATACTGCCCACCGCCCGAATGGTATGATCTATAGTTTCAGTTTCCAGCGGGCTGGAAGAGATGGAAATCGGGCATTCGCCGTAACCCATTATGGAAACCATATTGAACTGGCCGGGTTTGAACTTGAATTTGCCGCCTTCTACTTCCAGGGTGTAGGTTTTTGTGTCAGGGGTCTGCTTTTTTATTTTAGTAACATTAGCTTTCAAGGGAGTATAAAGTTTTGTGTTATGCATTAATCTTGCCCCCTTCCCAGCTTTCTTTTATATTGTCGATAGCTTCGGTCATATCGATATCTGCCATGCAATATTCAATGCATCTTCCGCAACCGGTGCAACCAAAGGTGTTGAACTGCTCGGGCCAATAGGCCAGCTTGTGATAAATCCTCCATTTTAACCGGGCGCCCCGGTCTTTTCTGAAATTCTCGCCCATGGCGACCTCGGCGAAATCTATCAACTGGCAGGAATCCCAGATCCGTACCCTGTTTCCATCCTTCAGGTTCCAACGGTTGAAATCTTCAACATGGTAACAAAAACAGGTAGGGCATACAAGGGTACACGAACCACAGGAAACACACTTCTGGGTTTCAATGTCCCAGGCCGGATGTTCATAGTGCTTCTTCAGAAAATCAGGCAGTTCATTGCCATCGGGAGAAAGCCTGCGAACCTTTTTCCTGATTTCCTCTGCCAGTTTTTCTTTCTTCTGCAGATCCTCTTCAGTGGCAACATAAAACAGGTCGCTCTGTACCAGCATACTGCCTTCCAGGCTTCCTACCTCAATCAGGAATTTTTCACCGATATCAGTCATCAGCAAATCATAACCTTCTTTATCCATAGTTGGGCCGCATTTATCCCATGTTAGGCAGAAACAATGCTCGTCGGGACTGGTGCAGGTAGTGGCAACTATAATGGTATTCTCTCTCCTCCGCCAATAGAAGGGATCCGGAATATCTCCTCCGAAAACCACATCATAAGTGAGAATGGCACGGGCGTCGCAGGGGTGTACCCCCAGAACCACAGTCTTTTTATCGTACTCTGGCAAATCCCAGTCCACATGTTCTCCCCTTTTGTAAACTGCCAATGTCTCCCGCTGGGGATGCAGATATTTCTTGGGCGGTATCACAGTACGAGTATAATTCATATCCAGGGGATGATCCTCATCTATCTCCTTGAAATGATACTCTTTCATCCCAAAAGTAGGGCCGCAAACCGTGTAATTCCCCTTCAATTGTTTAACCCAGTCATCCAACCGGGCTTTTTCCAAAACCACAGCTTTTCCTTGCATTTAAAAATCAGTCCTTAACTTGAATTTACTTTATATAGTTACAAATAAAAATTGGATATAGTAAAATTTTTAAGTTTATTAATAAATAATTTCAACGATACTGAATTACTTCCTTCTATAACAAATAATGCAATCTTTATGGTTTCTGTTATTGATTGCTTCATATCTCTGCCGGAAATTCCCGCTGGTTTTCGTTCGCTGCCTGCGTTTTCGAAACATATGTTTTCTTTTCTGTTTTTAGTGAGTATGACTGGCAACCATGCTGTTATTGCAATATAGCAATTTTAAATTCTTCTATTCTGGCAGGTTGACCTGTGAACCAGGAAAAAGGGTGAAATAACAGTAAATTAAAACGGCGAACGATATGTTTACCCTTTATAAAAAGGGCGCCTGCGCCACACCCACCAGGTTTTTCTAAACCCACTTACCTTGCGTTCGTGAGCAACCGGATTTTTGCCGGTTGAAAAACTATAATGCGAACAATATGCTCCCCAATTCTTAACTGGGATGGTACAGAGATCGCCACATCGCTCGACGCTCCTCGCGATGACGAAATTTTTCTGGGCAGAAAACATACGCTCCTCGTGATGACAAGTAACCTGCCTGAAGCCTGTCATTGCGAGGTTTCGAAGAAACCGTGGCAATCTCAATTCAGATCAGGTTGGTTCTTACCCATGTATCTTGCGTCAGCGAGCGACCAAATCTTTCGCTTTTTTTTCCAGTTACAATGCGAATAATACATTCCCCCATTCCAGATGGGGAGAGATCGCCACATCGCTGTCGCTTCTAATGATGACGTTTTTGTGTAGATTTCGTTTTTTTTACAACCGTTGAGGTTTTTTGGGAATTAGTATAAATTATAATTAACCCTGAATATAAAATTGCCCTGAAAAGGGCAATTTTCTTGTTAAACCTTGATTTTTTTTATTGCCTGTTGATTCAAAATCAAAAAACCGCTATTATCTAACTTGCCAGTTTTTTAATTACGTCTCCGACTTCCTCTCCGTCCAGCATCAGCAGAATATTTCCATCGCCATGAATGCTGGCTCCGGAAATACATTTAATTGAGCTTAGCAACCCGCCCAGGTTTTTTATGACGACTTTTTGTTTGCCGATGATTTCATCTACTCCCAAGGCTACAAGAGAATCGTTACAACGAATCAGCAGGGTGGCTATTTCATTCCGGTCCTGGGGGGACGGCCCCTCGCTGATATCCAGAACCTGGGTCAAATAACCATAAGGCAAGGTGGTGTCCTTCAGGGGCAAAACCTTACGGTTGTAAATTTCATGAAATGTCTTTCTGTTAACTTTTAAAATCTTTTGAACAATATCCGCCGGTATTGAGTAGGTTTCATTGCCAGCTTTAATTAAAATTGCATCTATCATGGTCATTGCCAGAGGTAACCTTATTATAAAGCAGGTGCCCTTACCCGGCGTAGTATCAATATTAATGGTGCCGTTCATTTTTTCTATGGCTGTTTTTACCACGTCCATGCCTACACCCCGGCCAGATATATTGGTTATTTTCTCCGCAGTGCTGAAACCGGGTTTAAAGATGAAGTCAAGAACTTCTCCTTCATTCATCATTTGCGCTTCATCTTGGCTCAGCAGGCCCTTTGAAACCACTTTTTCCCTGATTTTGAGCCAGTCTATGCCTTTGCCGTTATCTTCGATTTCGATTACCACCGAATTTATATCATTGAAGGCTCTCAGCATAACTACACCCTGGGGGGATTTCCCGTTTCCGGCTCTTTCTTCAGGTGTTTCCACACCGTGATCTACGGCGTTCCGAACCAGGTGAATCAGAGGATCTTTCAGGGTCTCCAGAACCAGGCGGTCCACTTCAGTTTCTTCACCAAAAATTCTCACATCTATGTCTTTTTTCTGCTCCCTGGATAATTCAAGAATTACACCCTCGAATTTCTTGAATAAGGAGCGAACCGGAGCCATACGCATGGATATGAGTTTATTGTATAAAACTTCGGTGGTTTTAATGAAATGCATGAATATCTTGTTCAGCTCCTTTGACTGGGCTGAATTTGTGTGTGCCTTTTCCAGCTCCTTCCTCAACTCTCCCAGGGCTGAATTAATAATCAGCAATTCTTCAATGGAATTCATTAAAACATTGATTTTGCCCACAGGAATTCTTATGGATTTACTGCCCCTGGAAACCTTTTTTGCGGAAACTGGCTTGATGTTTAAATTGTTTCCGGGCTCGGGCAGGGCCTGCTGCTGAAATTCTCTTTTTTCAGAAACTGCTGTTTCAACTTCACTCTGAGGGGAATTTTCAGCTATATACTTTTCTATTATTTTTACAAATTCTTTTATAGATTCCAACAAATCGAAAAAAACAACACTGTTTTTTTCGGAAGGTTTTATGTTCTTTAACTGGTTTTTCAGATTCTCGGCAAATAAAGCCATTTCAATGTGATTAATAAATTTCGCTGCGCCTCTGATTCCCTGAATAGACCGAAGCAAGTTGTCGTACTGGTTCTGAACAACGCCTTTTTTAAGCCTGTTAATTGATTCATATATGGTGGTTATATGTTGATGAACCGCATTTGTAAAATATGTGAAACTTGATTCATCTATTTCATCAGGGCTGAATTCGGTGGTTTCTTCCCCAGCTTGCATGTCGGTTTCTTCTTCTCTTAATTTTTCAATTATTGTCTGTGAGGCAAACAGTTGAACCTGCAATTCTTCAAAGTTCTCTTTTCCTCCGGTTTTAAGAGCGTCTGCCAGGCTGTTACAGGCTTCAGCCAGAAATGAAGCATATTCGTCATTAACAAGCTTCGGTGAAATAATTAGCATTTCGATAACCTGCAACAAATTGCTTATGAGTTCATCGTTTTTATCAAGGGTAATAACCCGGGAATTCTGTATTTCTTCCAGAGCTTCAATCAATTCCTCAAGAACCAGAATGTCTCCGGGGTTCATATTGAACATGGAAACTGCCATATCCAATTGGGAAACAAGCACATCGGTCTTTGCTTCATGAGTATCATTATTCTTTTTCATTATTGGCAACTCCTTATCAGGCCAAGAGCATCTTTACATTTGCTATAAGGGTTTCCGGGTCTGATGGTTTGACAAGATATACATTAGCCCCAGCTTTTATTCCTTTCCGCCGGTCTTCTTCTTTTGACTCGGTGGTCAGGACTACTATGGGCAAAAACTTATATTCTTCCAGCTCTCTTACCTGCTTTATAAACTCCAGGCCATCCATTCTGGGCATATTTATATCGGTAATAACAAGATCATAATTTCCAGAAAATACCATTTCCAAAGCTATCAACCCGTCGTCAGCCTTGTCAACCTGATGGCCATGAGTTTTCAATATGTACTCAAGTAAGTTTCTAATTGTTTTGGAATCGTCCACTACCAGGATCGAAGACATTGTTTATCTACTCCTTCTTATATATAATACCGTTTTTGTATTTAACAAGCTTGTAAGCTGTGCTTATTCTGCTCATGGATTCGGAATGGCCCAGGAAAATATAACCGCCCCGGGTCAGGGAATCATACATGAGATCCACAGCTTTTTTTCTGGATTTCGTATCAAAATAAATCAACACATTTCTACAGAAAATAATATCAACATCCTTAATATTTTTCATTTGTTTTTCGTCAATAATGTTCATATGAAAAAATCTGACAAGCTGTTTCAAATCCCGGGTAACCTCATAACCTCTGTCTTTTGGTGTAAAATATTTTTGAAGGTAATATGAATGAACTTCCTTGACAGATCTTTTTCCGTAAACACCTCTTCGGGCAGCATTCAAAACCTGTCGGTTAATATCGTTGGCAAGAATCTGAACATTCCATTTATGAATATCTTCAATATTTTCCAATACATTTATTGCCAGGGTGTATGGTTCCTCACCGGTGGAGCAGGCAGCGCTCCATAATTTCAGGTTTAACTTGCCTTCTTTTCTTTTTTGTTTGATAAGACCGGGCAATAATTCTTCACCCAGTAACTTTATATGAGAGATATTTCTGAAGAAGTAAGTTTCGTTGGTGGTTACTGCATTTATCAGGTTCGCCACTTCACTGCCCCGGTTATCAGCTTTTAAAAGATAATAATATTCCCGGACCGTGGCAGCGCCCAGTTCATCCATTCTTCTTTCAATTCTTCTCTCCAGAAGATATTTTTTTGTCTCTTCAAAGTATATTCCGGTCAGGTCATAAACAAAGTCACGAAACAACCGGAAATCCGTGGTGTTCAATTTCATCTATCTGTCACCTTGCCAAATTCTATTGTTTATCAATCCTCGAAATCCAGGAATAAGTCATCGCTGTTTATTTCCATAAGGGCTTCTGTGGCAGCTGCCCTTACCGTGGGGGATTCATCTTCCAGCATACTGTGTATTGTTTCCCTGCTTTTCTGGTTATCGAACTGGGAAAGCCCTTTTACTACCGCCAACCTTACCCACACATCATCATCTCTGGATAACGGAATGATCTGCTCCATTATTTCCTCACGGCCCGTCCTTGAAAGAATATCCACCGCCCTCATTCTTACCTCATCATTTTCATCGTTGAGCGCGATCAATAACAAATCAATAACATTTTCATTCAGAAAACTGCTCAGGGCATTAATAGTGTATTTTCTAACTCTCCAGTTACTGTCTTCCAGGTTTTTAATCAGATATTTTTCACATTCAGGACAGTAATCCTTGATTCTTGTAATGGTATAGGTGGCTGCAATTCTTACATCGTCGTTTTCGCTTTTGAGATAAGGAATTAAATAATTCAGCGCATTGGTACCTTCAATAAGTGCAATTGCCCTGCCCGCGGCAAACCGCACATCTTCAAATTTATCCCTTAACACTTCCAGTAAAGCTCCTGTGGCGCCCACAGAACCAATCCTGCCCAGAGCATTGGAAGTAGCCCTTCGCACATGGCCGATGGGATCTTTCAGCATCTCCAGAAGATGAGGGACTGCAGATTCCTCTCCCACGTTTCCTATAGCTTCCACAACGGTCTGACGCTCTTCTTCGTCGGTAGATTCCAGGTAACTATATAACAGGGGCAAAGAATCAGGAGAACCGAGTTCCCCCAGAACTTCCAGAAAGAACAAAACATTCTTATCAGTTTGTTTAATTGCATTTTCAATTATTTTTCGGGCATATTCACCGCCGTTACTCAAAACTTCCCTCAAAAAATCGGGGTAATATTCGTTCTTCAAGGAATATTCTACAATATGTTTCAAAGCTATATCGGTCTTTATGGTGGAAAGGACAAATTCAGCCCGTTCCTGGGCCCGGGGATCTGAGTAAGAAAGCCCTTTTATAATTAAATCCACTTTTTCTGTCAATCCGGGAAAGGTTTTTGAAGAATCTTCTATTTCTTCTTTTTCCAGAAGATCGGCAACAGCCTCAATAACCTGGGCATCCAGAGCTTCATTTTCCCTTCCAAGAAGTCTGGTTAACCTTACTATGGCAGTTTCATCACCAATTTTTCCTATAGCTTTGATAGCTGCCAGCCTGATCATGGGTGATTTGTCTTCCATAAGCATAAGCAAGTGGACCAGGGAATCCTGGTTTCCTATGGATCCAAGAGATTCCACAGCATAAAGCTTTACCCATTCGATATCATTAAGGGCCCTATGAAGGGCTTCCACTCCCAGGTCAGAGCCGATTTTACCCAGGCTTTCCGCCACTGCAGCCCTCACATTGACATCAGAATCGTTTATTAAAGGTATTAACGAGTTAACCGTGGATTCTTCGCCAATATTGCCCAGAATATCTACGGCAAATTTTCGAATATCTTCATCACTGTCTTCCAGAAAAGGAATAATGCCCTTGATTCCGTCAACTCCAATGCCTTCAATAATTTCAATTGCCGCATTTCTTTCCCTGCTTTCCTCAGAGCGAAGCAACTCCCGGGTTTGTTTCACTGTCTGCAATCCGCCAATTCGAATAAGGGAATCAATAATCGCCTGGCGGGCCCCGCCAGCGGCCGTGGGTATCAATTTTAACAACAATGGCACATATTTATAATTACCCGGTTCGCCAATATCAGATAGTACATTTCTTAACTCATCAGTTTCAAAACTCTCAAGTTTTTCGTAAGTAATCTCTTGTTGAGGCATTTTCTTAACCTTTCTTTTTAACCAGAGAAGTAATTACTCCGGGAATATCCTGGGCTACAGCTATATAATCTGACAGGCCGGATTCTTCCACCGATTTGGGCATTCCATAGACAATGCAACTGGATTCATCCTCGGATACGCATATACCACCCTTGCTTTTTATCTTTTTCATTCCCCTGGTTCCGTCCCGGCCCATTCCGGTAAGCACCACACCTATGGTGTTACCCCCATAGGCTTCCGCCACCGAGAAGAATAATTCATCCACCGAGGGCTTATAAAGAGCATTTGCCGGCGAAGAAGAAATGCGGAGCATAACTCCCTCGGTAAGGGTCATTTTCATTACCTTTAAATGACCCCCACCCTGTGCCAGATAACAGGTCCCAGGTTGAACCATTTCACCGTTCTTGGCTTCCTTCACCGTGATTTTACTCAGGGAATCCAATCTTTCCGCCAGGGATTTGGTGAACCCTTCGGGCATATGCTGGGCTATGAAAATCGACCCGCAGAAATCACCGGGTATATTGGGGATAACCTTCAGCAGTGTCTTGGGCCCCCCCGTGGATACACCAATTGCAACGGCAAGATCCTTGCAGCTTACAAATTTCTTTTCACTTGTTTTTTGTTTTACATCTTTTTTTTCTGTTTTTCGGGCACTCTTTTCTTTTATCACCCGGGCAAAAACCGCTGACCTGATCTTGAAAATAAGATGCCTGGCAAAGGTATCATCCATCAATTCCTTTCTGGAAGAAGGTTTGGGTATAAAATCTACAGCTCCAATCTCCAGGGCTTTAATTGTGGTTTCAGCCCCCTTGGTGGTTAAAGAACTGAACATTACAACCGGTGTGGGCATTTCGCTTACTATAACCTTTAATGCTTCCAAACCGTTCATTACAGGCATTTCCACATCCATGGTAATAACGTCGGGTTTTAACTCGCGGGCTTTTTCAATAGATTCTTTTCCATTCCTTGCCGTACCAACCACTTTTATTCGGCGATCTGACTCCAGAATGCTGGCAATACGTTTACGCATCAAAATTGAATCATCGGTAATCAAAACAGAAATCATAATTCATCCTTAAAATAATTAGAAGTAAAAAGAACCTAAATCAATTTCAGGTTCTCTTTTTGTATTATTCAGTTTTTTCTGTCTTTTTACTTCTTTTTGTCTTCTTTTTTTCTTTATTTTCAGTTTTTTTCTTGTTTTTTGTGGTAGACTTTTTCTTTTTGGTTTTTTCTTCCAGCTCTTCTTCGTCTTCTTCGGTTTCTGTTTCCAAATTGTCCATCAATTCTGCCTGAAGCTGCATTAATTCGTCCATTTCTTCTTCGGCATCCGCTCCGCCAGCTTCCTTTTCCGCCAGTTCCCCGTTAATTACATCCAATTGTTCATGGGTTACTTCAACTTTTTCAAATTCCATGGGCATTTCCAGAGTTGGGTTATCTGCTGCCTGGATTTCCAGTTCTTCCATTGAAAATTCCCCGGCGGATTCGTCTTCAAACTCATCGTGAGTGGCACCCAGTATCTGGTTTAATTCCAGAATAATAATAAACCTTTCGCCGTTGTTCATTTTACCAATACCTTCGATGTAACTGGCTTCAATTCCTGAAACCACCGGCGGGGGAGGTTCAATACTGTCGATATCCATTTGTAGCACTTCAGATACTGAATCAACAATTATGCCGGTAATGAAACCCTTTTTATTAACCACCACAATGCGGTTGCTGTCGGTCATATCCTCGCTGTCCATGTCAAAACGTTTGCGCAGATCGATTACCGGTAACACATTGCCTCGCAGATTCACAACACCTTCCACAAAATAGGGGGTGCCCGGTAGTTCAGTTATCTTGTTCATACGAATAATTTCCTGGACATTCATTATATCCAATCCGAATTCTTCTTCTCCGATACTGAAAACTACCATCTGTCTCTGGTTCATATCAATTACTCCTTCAGTCTTTGTTTCGGCTGCGTCGGTTTCAGTGGACTGGGTATCAAAAGCCTGGTTGGCAATTGAATTGTATAACCTGCTTATATTCAATTGCAGAACTAATCTCTGGCCCTTTTCAAGCTTGCCTATGGCCTGTATATTTCCACCTTCCTCATCAGAAATAATGGAAGATGGAAATTCTATGCTGTCCCTGGGAATGCTGATAACTTCATTGACAACATCTATTATCAGCCCGAATGCCTGGGCAGTGGTATCAACATTCTTGTTTTTTCTGGGAGGCTTTACTACAAGAATCCGGGAACTGTCATCAAATTTCTGTTCATCCATTCCGAACTTGCTTCGCAGGCTGATTACCGGTAATACACGGCCCCTCAGGCTGATTATGCCTTTCACATAATGAGGCAGATCGGGAATACTGGTGATTTCGGGAATTCGGATAATCTCTTCTACCTGATCTATATCCACACCGTATTCTTCAGAACTCAGCTGAAAACTTACCAGCTGAATTTCATCAATCAGTTTTCTCTCCTCTTCACTGGCTGAAAACCATTCTTTCTTTTTTCTCTGCATTTTGGACATCTCATCACGGATATTTTCCAAATCAATCAGGTTTTCCAATTCCAGAAGGGTGATTAACCGCTTTCCTTCTTTCATTTTTCCGATACCTTTCAAATAATAGGCATCGGAATTCAAAATAACCGGCGGCGGCGGCTCAATGTTGTTGTTGTTTATTCGTAAAACCTCGGATACTGCATCTACAACCATACCAATAATTGTTCCTTTAATATCAGCTACAATTATCCGGGTGGAATCTTCAGCATCCCGGCTCATCATACCGAAACGAGTGCGGGTATCGATTATGGGTAAAATGTTACCGCGCAAATTTACAACACCCAGCACATAGGGCGGGGCATTGGGAACACGGGTAATTTCAGGTACTTTTATAATTTCCTGTACCTTAATAATGTCAATACCATATTCTTCATTTTCTAATTTAAAACTTACCAGTTGGCTTTCCTGGGACTTTTCTCTTATTTTGTCAACCAAGGTCAGGCCTCCTCTCCAAAATTCCTTGCATCATTATTAAATCAGACAATCTGCAGGTTCTCTGCTAACTCAGCAACATCTTCAATTACCTTGGCCATCTGGGTTATAGCCTCACCCTGCACACCGGCTCTTGAATCGGCTTCCTCGGCTATTTCCATTGCTTGCTGAGCCTGATCCTTTACGTTATCTGCTGCTTCTATACCTCTTTCCAGGTCATGAAGCTGATCTTCAGCTCCGCTTATAAGTTGAGTGGAAATCTCAATCACACCCTGGGCCATTTCTATTACTCTGTCGGCATTGCCCAGTATTTCCTCTCCTCTCTGCTTTTCTGCAAGAGCCTGGCTGCTGGCTCTTTCCACTGCAGAACCTACTATATTTATCTGATCCTGAACATTTCTGATCAGTTCTTTTATTTTGTCTGCAGATTGGGATGACTCGTTGGCAAGATTCTTTACATCGGCGGCTACCACTGAAAACCCCTTGCCATATTCACCGGCGCGGGCAGCCTCTATGGCGCCGTTTAATGCCAGCAGGTTTGTTTGAATTGCTATATTTACAATACCATCCACAATCTTCTCAATTTGCTTGGCTTTTTTGCCAAGAGCATTCAACTTCTGGGAGGAATCCAGATCCTGGTTGCCAACTTCATTTATAGACTGAAAAATCTCTGCAAAATCATCCCGCTTTTTGGTATAATCTTCAGTTACTTCTGCGGTTAATTCCTCAACGCTTCGGGCAGCCTGCTGAACCCTTTCCGTACTTTCCCTGGCTTCCTCACCCCGGCTCTTGCACTCCTCAGCTGCGCTTACGCACAACTCTGTGCCAGCTCGAATTTCATGGAAAGCTTCCACAATCTCCTGGGCAGAGTTGCTCATCTCCTGAACCGTCGCTGCCAATTCTTCCGCTGAAGCTGCCATCTGATCGGCAGCTTCTTCCTCTGCATCGCCTTCTTTAATTGCATCGGCAACACTTTCCAATTCGTTGGAAGCCACCTGGACTTCTTCCAGAGCTTTTTGCTGTTCATGGAGTGAAGCAACCGACTGGTTGATTGCGGAGGCAATCTCCTCGGAAGCTGTGGCAATCTGTTCAGCTCCGGCAAAAAATTCCTCCAACACCTTCATCTGCGCTACAGACTCATTTTTACAGGTAAGTGCGGTGTTTTCCACCTCTTCCATACTTACCTTGAGTAAATTGACAGACTGAACAAGTTCGTTAGCCCGGTCAACTTCGTTAATAGCCAGGTTTCCGGCCTCTTCAACTCCCTCAGAAATTTCTTCGATTTCCTTTTGAATGGTTCCCACCACTTCGCTGATTTCCTTGGCAGCTTTTTCGGCATTGGCAGCCAGGTTTCTCACCTCATCTGCCACCACTGCAAAACCCCGGCCATATTCTCCGGCACGGGCAGCCTCGATGGCAGCGTTTAAAGCCAGGAGGTTTGTCTGATCGGCAATCCCCACCACAGATTGGATAATATTTCCGATTTCATCACCCTGGCGAATAAGTTCCTGGCAACTGTTAACCGCCTGTTTATTGACATCAGCCACTGCGTTGAAACCTTTTTTGGCAAGGTTAATATCTTCCACGTTTTTCTGAAACATTTCATTTAAATGGGCCACCTCATCGGCAGCGTCCTGCCCCAATTGCAATGCTTTCTGGGCGATAGTTTTTGCGTTATTGGCTATATCTTTGGCTACTTCCGATGAACTGCTGGTTTCCTCCGCTGTGTGGGATAATCTTTCGCCTATGTTGAGCATGCCCACAGATGCCCCTGTGGCTGCCTGAACCTGTTCGGTCATTCTTCCGGTCATTTTTGCCAAATGATCAGATAATTCTGTTTTTCTTTCTGCATCCTGTTCCAATCTTTTCTTTTTTCGTGCCAGGGCATCGCTGAATTTTTTCCCCTGCATTTTTTCCCCGGAATTATTTTCCGGATCTTCAGAAAAGCCTTCTTCTGTAGGTTTGGTAAATATTTTAGGCATTTGGGTCCTCCTCTTCCACTACAAGTCTGTACATATTGTATTATCTTATTATTTTTGAAATTACTTATTATTATTGTTTCCATGTCAGTGAATTTTCCTCCTTATACTAAAGTCTAATTTTTTTTAAATATATAAGAGTATTTTTTTTTATACTTGTAAATTACGGAGAATGCCGGGTTCTATGGATGGAACAAATTTCTAGAATTAGCAAATTTCAAGGAAAAATTTTCTGACGGGTGGTAAAACATGAGGATAGAACCAATGAACAATCTACTGACAGGCCGCCAGCGAATGATGCTGGACGGTATCGGTAGATCCAACAATCAACTATCCAGCAAAATAAATAATGTTGACAAGCCCAAATTTAACCCAGTAAAAAAAGTATTTAACGAAGTCAACGAAACTCAACTCAAATCTGAAAAGTCGGCAGAAATGTTCGCCAGCGGTGAGACTGACAGCATCCACAAGGTAGTAATAGATATGGAAGAAGCTATTTTGTCGATGAAAATGGCGTCCCAGGTAAGAAACAAAGCAATTGAAGCTTACCAGGACATTATGAGAATGCAGATTTAAGGCTGAACAGACGGAGGAAGCATGAGAGAGAATTTTTTATCAACATCAGATAATTTAAGTTTAAAAAGAATGCTGGATGTATCGGAGATCCGCCATAAGTATATTTCCAACAATATCGCGAACCTGGATACACCCGGTTATCGATCCAAAGACCTGGATTTCAGGGGAATATTAAGAAACGCCAAGGATCCCGAAATGAGGGGAGTATCAAAAACCGACAACCGCCATTTTCCCGTAGGAAAGACTCTGGAAGAATCCCCTTTTCATCTTGAAGGCGAATTTACAAAACTTTTTATCAATTATAAACAGACTACTGAAGAAGAAGAAATGTCCAAACTGGCATCCAACGGCATAGCTTATCGGGCGGCCTCGGAACTTCTTTCCAGAAAATTTCAGTTATTGTCAAATTCCATAGTGGGAGGTAGATAAAGTGGAATTCTTTTCCGGTTTACAAATAAGCGCATCGGGGATGATGGCGGAAAGAAGAAGATTGGAAACAATCTCCAGTAATATTTCCAACGCCAACACCCATCAGATTGAGGGCCAGCCCCTTTATAAAGCACAAAGGCTGGTTACTGCTCCCGCAGAATCACAGTTCAAGAAATATCTGGCAGGTTTCAGAGAATTACCGGGACAGGGAGTATCGGTTATGGGCGTTGCTCAGGAAGAATTACCGCCCAGAATGGTTTATGAACCGGGACACCCCGACGCCGACGAAAACGGATATGTAGCTTATCCCGACATCAATGTGCTGGATGAAATGGTTCACGCCATTACCGCATCAAGATCCTATGAAGCGAACCTGACCACCTTTAACGAAACCAAGCGTATGTTGACAAAAGCCTTGGAAATAGGCAAATAAATTAGAAGAGGGTAGTATAGATGGATGAAGCAATGAAAAATCTTCCTGGATTCATAAAAGATAAAGTTGACGGTTTTAAAAATGCCGACCCCAGCCAGAAGACTATCGCTTTGACAGTGGTAGCTTTGCTGGTTTCAACTTTAATTGTTATAACAATATGGATGAACAAAATCAATTATTCCGTATTGTATAACAACGTGCCCATGGAAGAAGCCAGTAAGATCACCGATGTACTTAAGGAACAGAAGGTTGATTACCGCCTGCAGAATGGCGGAACCACAATCCTGGTCCCCACCAGCAAAATCCATCAATTGAGGCTCGACCTGGCAGCCGAGGGACTTCCCAAAAAGGGTGATATGGGTTTCGAACTCTTTGACAAAACCGATTTCCAGTCCACTGAATTTGCAGAAAACATTAAATATGTCAGAGCTCTTCAAGGGGAATTATGCCAGACCATCAACCACCTGGATGCGGTTGAAGAATCCAAGGTTAACATTTCAATCCCTAACAGATCCATCTATCTCGATGACGATTCCGAACCCTCTGCGTCAGTAGTTTTAAAACTTTATGGCGGCGCCAGCCTTACCGATGATGAAATCAAGGGTATAGCCCGCTTAATTGCCGGCAGCACTGAAGGTTTGAAAGTTGAAAACGTAACCATAATGACCACCGACGGCAGGCTCCTTTCCGACATCCTCTCTGATGGAACCTACGGTTTGAGCACCAACCAGATAAAGATTCAGAACAAAATTGCCAAGGAAATTGAAAAGAAGGTAGCCACTTTGTTAAACTCGGTTCTGGGAACCAGCAAGGCAGTAGTAAATGCCAACGTTCAGGTTGATATGGAACAAAAGGCTGTCCAGAAGGAAATATATACCCCGGCCCAGGATAACGCCGGTGTGGTTCGCAGCGCTCAAACCATGCTTGAAAATTACGATGCCAATAAAGTTGTCCAGATGGGGGATCAGCGGGACGAAGACGAAGACGAAGGCGAAGTCGGAAATGCGCCTCAGACTCTGGGCGAAGCCCAGGAGGATACTCCGGTTTATAAGCAGAAAAGTACTACTACAAACTACGAGGTATCCAAGGTTGTGGAGCATCAGACTATTAACCCCGGAGAAGTTGAAAAAGTAAGCATCGGAGTTATGGTGGATACTACCACTAACCTTACCCAGGAGCAACTCGACGATCTCAGAGAAGTAATAGCTTCGGTGGCGGGAATTGATGAGAGCCGCGGCGATACATTGACTGTAAAAATGATTAAGTTCAATGCCCCGGCCATGGCAACCGTGGAAGAACCTACTCAGATGGAAATTTTACTGAAAAAATACGGCCCAATGATTTTACCTGCCTTTTCCCCTTTACTTATACTGATGATTTTGCTTATAATGTTAAGAGGAGGTAAAGGAGCTTCTGTGAAAAAAGGTGCCAAGGAAAGAGTAGCCATGGATAGAGGCGCTGCTGGCGATACTTCCACTTTCGCGCCGGTAGTGGCTGAAGAGAGATCCCTGGGTGGCGGCGGCGGTTTCGTGCCTATTTCTTCACCCGGCCCCGGTGGCGATATGAGCGGCGGCCAGATGCAACAGCCCGGAAGAGGTATGGGAATGTCCCCTGGTGGAATGGGCGCTGGTTACGGCAGCCAGATGGGCGGCGGATTCGACGCTCAGATAGGCGGAGACGTTGATACTGATCAAGTGAAGAGCAAACTTAAAGATTTTGCACAGAAGAATCCTGAACTCATTGCCAACTTGTTTGAAAAATGGGTATCGGAAGGTGAATAATTATGGCCGTTAGGTTAAGCGGAAAACAAAAGGCAGCAATCATTCTGATGCTGCTGGGATTGGAAGATGCATCTCTAATTACCCAGCATATGAATCATTTTGATGTGCGGCAACTGGCAGAAATTTCCGCGGAAATGAAGAATATTTCCAAGGAACAATTGAACCAGGTATTGATGGAGTTTATGCAGATGCTACCCGACGAAAACGATACCATTGTGTTCGAAAAAGACTTTTCATCGGAAATTCTGAAACGGTCTTACGGCAACGAACAGTTATTCTCATTGGATTTTCTGCAGAGAGCCGACCAGAAACAACTGTTGGAAATCATTATACACGAGCATCCCCAGGTAATTGCCTTTGTGGTATCTTACCTGCCTCCGGATCAAGCCAGCAGCCTGCTTTCCGCCTTGCCTGAAAGAATACAGGCTGAAATCGCCTATAGAATTTCTTCCATGGAATCCCCCAGTCATTGGGTTCTAAAACTGCTGGACAGAATGTTGGGAGAAAAACTGAACCTGCTCGCTTCCTCTAAAGCTGTGGAAGTGGGAGGCGTCGATTCCCTGGTAAAGATTATGCGGGGTGTAGGGCGCAACTCGGAAAAAGTTATCATCGAACAGTTGGAAGAAGACTACCCCGAGTTAGCCGAGGAAATTCGCAGCCAGATGTTTGTTTTCGAAGATATGGTTCAACTGGAGGCCAAGAGTATTCAGAAAGTACTCAAGGATGTCAATATGTCCACTCTGGCCCTGGCCATGAAGAAAGCTTCCGACGAAATCAAGGAATTGATTATGAATAATCTTTCTGAGAGAGCCAGCAAGGTTTTGCAGGAAGATATAGAATCCATGGGAAAAGTTCCTTTAAGAGAAGTAGAAGCTGCCCAGCAAGAAATTGTGGAAACCATTCGAAGAATGGAAGAAGCTGGAGAGATCACAGTCCGAAAACAAGAGGAAGTATATGTATAACAACTACGATGCCGGGCCTGTTGACGAGAATCATTACCAGAAATCCATGGAGAGTTTTTTAAAAAGCAAGGAAATAGCTGAAAACCTATTGAGCCTGGCCCGGAAAAAGGGCGAAATTATCTTGAAAAATGCGGAAAAAACCGCCGCAGAGATGAAGGAGCAGGCCCGGAAGGACGGCTATGAAAAGGGTTATAACGAGGGCCTGGAGGAAGGCCAGAGCAAGGGATATGAAGATAGTCTGGAAAGGGGCGATGAAATAGCCCGCAGGGCCGAGCAGGCCGAGGAAGAAATTTCAAAATCCCTGGACCGGTTAATGGAAAACCTGGAGCCCAGAATTCTGGAATTGTCAAAAGTCGTTATAAAGAAAATATTGAACAAGGAATTGGAACAGGACGACGAGCAAATTTTGAGGACCATCCGGGAAGCTTCCCGGGAATTAACCCGGCGAGATATAGTACAAATAACGGTGAATCGTTCCGAGGTGGAAAAAATTATAAAAGAACGGGAAAACCTGATTTCTTCATCAGATCTTATAAGCGATATAGAAGTTCTGCCCAAGGATGATATTGAAAAAGGCGGCTGTCTGGTAAGCTCCCAGGCCGGCATAGTGGATGCCACTATCGACAGCCAATTGGAGGTTGCCAGTGATATCATCTCCGGTTAACCAGAAATTTGAAGAAATTGAAAAGAAGATTAATAACAGGTTGGAACGCCTGATTGGCCAGGTTGACAGGGCCAATTTTTATAAGTTTTACGGGAAACTGACCCAGGTTATCGGCACTATCGTTGAATCTATGGGGCCTCCTGCATCTGTGGGAGATTTCTGCTGGATTTATGAAAACGACGGGAACCGGGTTCCCGCCGAGGTGGTGGGCTTTAGAGAAAACCGGGTTATCCTCATGCCCTTTAAAAGCATGTCGGGTATTCAACCCGGAAACCTGGTTCTCAGCACGGGAAAACCCCTGAAAACTGGAGTTACCAAGGATTTGCTGGGCCGGGTCCTGGACGGGCTGGGTAATCCCATCGACAATAAAGGTGAGATATATTCTGAAAAATTTGTAAATGTGGTCAATTCCCCACCTCTGCCCCTGGATAGATCCCCCATAACCGACCCCATGGCCACTGGAGTTCGAGCAATTGATGGCCTGATAACCCTGGGAAAAGGACAGAGAATCGGGATTTTTGCCGGCAGCGGAGTGGGAAAAAGCACGGTTCTGGGTATGATAGCCCGGAACGCCAGCGCCGACGTTAACGTTATTGCCCTTATCGGTGAAAGGGGAAGAGAGGTCCCGGAATTTATTCACAGAGACCTTACCGACGAAGGGTTAAAAAAATCTGTAGTGGTTGCAGTAACCTCAGACCAGCCGCCACTCCTGCGAATCAAGGGCGCCCTGACTGCCACAGCCATAGCGGAATATTTCAGGGATATGGGGCTGGATGTGTTGCTTATGATGGATTCCTCCACTCGTATTGCCATGGCACAAAGAGAAGTAGGCCTGGCAGTGGGCGAACCCCCCACAACCCGGGGTTATACCCCGTCGGTTTTTGCCCTGTTACCCCAGTTGCTGGAGAGATCGGGAACATCGGTGAATGGCTCAATTACGGGAATTTATACCGTACTGGTGGAGGGCGATGACATGAACGATCCCGTGGCGGATTCCATGCGTTCAATTCTGGATGGCCACGTGGTGTTAACCAGGGCACTGGCAGAACGGAACCATTATCCTTCAATAGATGTACTGGCCAGTGTCAGCAGGTTGATGACCGCCATTGCTTCCGAGGAACACAAGAGAAGCGCCTCCCACATGAGGCAGGTACTGGCAACTTACAGGGAATCTGAAGACCTGA
Source organism: uncultured bacterium (assembly GCA_964607865.1). Taxonomy (GTDB): domain Bacteria; phylum Vulcanimicrobiota; class JAJTBE01; order JAJTBE01; family CAZSLZ01; genus CAZSLZ01. The sequence goes on along the minus strand of CAZSLZ010000005.1, from coordinate 22,782 downwards.
TAAATATAGGAGCATATAGCGTGGGCAGCAACCAGGAAATTGATTATGCCCTGGAAAAAATTGATGTAATTAATAACTTTTTGCGACAGGGAATATTTGAAGATACAAATTTTGATGACACTGTAGATCAACTGGTAAATTTATTTTGATCTGGTCTGGGAGTAGGATAATATGAGTGACGATATTTTAAATCAAGATGAGTTGGATGCCCTGTTTAGTAACCCTGAAGGGGATGGCAGTGCAGAGCCCGAAAAAGAGAATTCCCAACCCGAACAAGCTTCATCCGGCCTGGTAAGCCAGGATGACATTGACGCACTTCTGGAAGGAAACATGGAAGAGGAGAGCTCAGCTTCAAAGGAGGAAGCTCCTTCCGATTCCGGCGGCGTGATTAACCAGGATGAGATCGACGCTTTATTAGGCGGCGATGATGATTCTGCGGAGGAACCTCCTGCCAACAAGGCATTGACTGATTCCGATGCGGGAGAACTCATCAGCCAGGATGAGATAGACCAGCTTCTCGGGGTTTCCAGCGATGAATCAGGAGCGGAAACCAGGGAAATTCCCCTGGAAAAAACTCCCCCGAAACCTAAAATGAAGATTTCTTCTACTCCTCCCAGGGAGAGCCCCTCAGAAGGCGATTCACTGTTAAGCCAGGATGATATTGACGCCCTGATTAATTCCATTAATGTGGACGAACCCAAACCTGTGGCAAAAGAAGCTGAGACTGACAAGCCAAAAACTTCCAAGCCTGCTTTCGAAAAAGTTTCCCGCAAGGAGATTTTTGATACGCTTACTTCTCCTTCCAGCCACAGTTTCAGTCATCGTTACAAGCTTTATGACTTCCGGCATCCAGAGAAATTATCCCGGGATCAGGTTCGCAAAATAAAATCTTATTTTGAATCAATCCCTCGTTATCTTACCAATTATCTGGCAAAGATACTCCGCAGCGGTGTGGATGTAAATTTGATTGAAATCGACCAGCGAAATTACGGAGAAATGTTCCGGGGAAGCGCCTCCCCCAATGTTATAGGCATATTTTCCCTGGGCCCGGGTTTGCCCACCGGAGTTGTTGAGTATTCAATTCATCAGTTTTACTGCATCCTGGAAAAACTGATGGGGGGTACCGGGACCAGTATTACGCCGTTGAGAAAACTGACGGATTTCGAAAAATATGTGGTTTCTGATATTTTCAATAATGTTTTGCGGTTTTACCAGGATGTATTCAATAAACTGGCGCCTATTGATCCCCAAATTGAAATTATCGAAACTGATGGCCAGATGATTCCCAAGACCTTATCCGAGGATGAAATTCTGGTCAGGAAAATTTATGAGATAAAATTTAACGGAATTGCCGGCTACCTGACTATAAGTGTGCCTTATAATTTCCTGGGCCCCCATTTTGGAAGGTTTAGAAGAACCAGGGAAGAATTTCAGACTGTTGATATGGATTTAACCAATGTCAAACTGGGAGCCAATATCAAGAAATTGAATATCCCTGTTTCCGTGGAATTCAAGAAGAAACGCATACCTGCCCTGGATACAATACAATTGAAGCAGGGCGGTGTAATTGTGCTGGACCACAAAGTTAACGAAAATTTAAATGTAAAAGTCAATGGAAAGTTGAAATATTTCGGCAAGGTGGGGATGAAAGGCAAGAAGATGGCGGTACAAATAACTTCAACAATACAAGAAGAGGAATAAAATGGCAGAGTTAATTAATGCGAATGAACAGAAGACTTTAATGGAGCTTTCGAGTTTGTGGATGCAGGCAAACCAGGAAGTACTATCTACAATTTTAAACAGAAATTTAGAAATCGCCGAGGCAACCCTGATAGACAAACTGGCAGGCAAAGAAACCAAAATGCTGGCGCGTAAGGATTTTTTTGCTTTTCCCATTACCATTTCATCGGGAATTCTGGGAAATACTTACCTGGTTTTTTCAAAATCAAACCTGGCGGTTCTCATAGATTTGATTATCGGCGGTGATGGGTCTTCACCCATGACTGAATTTGATGAACTGCACATGAGTGTGCTCGAGGAAGCTATAAACCAGATTGCCGGAACCCTGGAAACCATATTATCGGATAATTTACTGAGAAAAATAAATGTAAAACTCGGGGAGCCGGAAAAACAACTTAAAAAACTTTTACAGAACCTGGAAATGGTTTGTTTTGAATATGAACTGGAATTGGAAAATCTGGCCAAATTCAATATGGAAGTGTTGTTTCCAACGGATTTCGCTTCCGAGCTGGCCAGGCAACTGGCTTTAAAAAGTGAAGCCCGTATAAGCCAACCGGCGGTTTCCGCAAAAGCGTCTGCTGGTGCTAAACCAGGTAAACAACAAGGAGGGACTCCCATGTACAGAAAAGCGGCTTTTTCCCAATTGACTGAATCTGACGAAGAACAAAACCCGGCAGGCCTTGGCCTCATTATGGATATTCCCCTGGAGTTGACAGTGGTTCTTGGAAAAACCGGTATCAGTGTTAAAGAACTGGTGGAACTGGGGCCTGGCAAGGTTATAGAACTTGAAAAACTTGCCGGCGAACCCGTAGAATTGTTTGTTAACGAAAAACTGGTGGGATTCGGTGAGGTAATTGTTATTGAAGAAAATTTCGGTATCAGGGTTATTGATGTTCACAACCCCGGCGATGCAGCCAATCCTTCAGGAGGTTGATAGTATTGTTAACTGGTAGCAGAAAAATATTGGCTATATTTCTTTTAGTCTTTGCCTTTTTGGCCATTGCCAAGGTATCGGTGGCTCACGCCCAGATGATCCCCGTTCCAAACATTGAAATGAACTGGGAAGAAACCGATTCGCCCCAAAAAGTCGCTACCACCATGCAAATTCTCATTCTAATTACCATTTTATCCCTGGCCCCAGCCATAATAATTATGACCACTTCATTTACCCGCATAGTCATTGTTCTTTCTTTTCTGCGTCATGCCCTGGGCACCCAGCAGATTCCCCCCAACCCGGTTCTGCTTTCCTTTGCCCTGTTTCTTACCTTTCTTACCATGTTCCCCACTTTCAGGACCATTAACGATGAAGCTATACAACCTTATATGCAGGAACAGATTACCCAGAAAGAAGCTTTAACCGCCGTGGAAAAACCCCTGAGAAAATTTATGTTCAAATATACCCGGGAAAAAGACCTGGAGCTGTTTTTGTATGCTTCCGATTCACCCCGGCCCAAAACTCCCGAAGATATAAACACCATGATTTTAATTCCCTCATTTGTTCTGAGTGAATTAAGAACTGCTTTCACCATGGGCTTCGCCCTGTTTATTACCTTTCTGGTTATAGATCTGGTGGTGGCGTCGGTCCTCATGTCAATTGGTATGTTTATGCTGCCGCCCATGATGATATCTCTGCCCATCAAAATTATGATTTTTGTCCTGGTGGATGGATGGTATCTGGTAGTCAGGTCGATTATTATGAGTTTCCGATAACAGCCAGCTTTTCTTCAATCAATTTTTTCAATTCTACAAGCTCAAAGGGCTTGTACATTACATGAATTCCAAATGATTCGAAATCTCCCAGCCTTTCCTTATCCAGAACATCACCGGTACACAGGATGAGTTTTTTCAGTAAATCCGGGTTGTCAGCCTTTAAAATATCTATCATCTGATCCCCCCGCAGGTCGGGCATTACCATATCTGAAACAATTACATCATAATCTTTCTGTTCCAGTTTTTCCAGGCATAAGCGTCCGTTGGTAACGGTTTCAATTTTATATCCCGATTTTTTAAGAAAAGTGGTAACAAATTTCTGAATCAGTTTATCGTCTTCTGCCATTAAGACACATATACCCTCTTTCTTTACAGCCTGTTTTTCCTTTTTCTTCTCTTCTTCATCTTTCTGGGCGGGTTTGCAGGCAGGCAAATCAATTATAAACCGGGTTCCCTTTCCAAGTTCGCTTTCAACCTGTATTTCTCCGTCATGTTCTTTAATAATATCCCTGGACAGGCTCAAACCCAGGCCGGTGCCCTTGCCTTTTTCCTTGGTGGTAAAGAAAGGCTGGAATATCTTGTTTATAACTTCCTTTTTTATACCCGGGCCATTGTCTTCAAATATTACCCGGACCATATCATCACCGGCTTTGCGGGTAGAAATCTTCAACTTGTTCTTTCTGTCGGTGGTAGTCATGGCATGATATGCATTAACAATCATGTTAAGGAAAACCTGCTGAACCCTGTTCACATTTATGCTGGCATACAAATCTTTTTCCAGGTCAGTGGTCAATTCCACCTCTTCGGTTTTTTTCTGGTAATTCCACAGTTGAATTGTATCTTCAATGACCTTGTTAATGGGATTGGGAGTTTTATCCGATTTGTATTTCCGGGCAAAAGCCAGGAAGTCTTCCATAATACGCTTGCTTCTTAAAGATTCTTTGCGGATAATTTCCAGGTGGTTATCAATCTCGTCCAGGCTTCGAGTTTCCCTGGCCATCTCGGCTACCCCCAGAATACGGCTGAGAGGGTTATTCAGTTCGTGGGTTATACCTGAAAGCATTGTGCCCATGACATTCATTTTTTCGGCGTGAATAAGCTGAGCAAGAGTTTTTCGTTTTTCTATGGCCATAGATACCTGGGAGAGAACCCAGCGGGTAAAGTCCACAAGATCTTCATCAGAGTTCTGTAAATCTATGGAAAGGATCCAGAAGGATCCCACCACCTCGTCCTGGTAGTTGATGGGGAAACCGTAAACCTTCGCGAAAAAGGCATTTCTGGTATAAATTTCGTCAATGTTAACTCCGTCGGAAAGAACTTGTTCATTGAGTTTCTGGAAATATTCCTTATCCAGGTTGATATTGTCAAAAGTTGAGTTGGATTTAAACAGTTCCTCTTCAAATTTTGAAAGATCCATGGCAAAACCGTAACCCGGAAAGACACGTTCCATGCCAGCTATTAAGATTGTTGATATCTGGGACATTTTCTTATTGTCAATTATAGCCAGATCTATTTCCCGCATAAGGGAAAGTTCGCTGATTCGATTTTGAAGATTTTCGTCGGTTTTCTGGTATAATTTTGCATTTTCAATCGCCCTGGCGGCCTGATCGGCAAACATTACCAGTATCCGGGTATCTTCCTCAGGGAAGAATCTTTTCTGGTAACTGTAAATTGAAATGCAACCCTCCACATTGCCACGGATGATCATGGGCACTGAAAGAACAGCCTGGTAATTGAACTCCTGCGCCAGTTTTAAAAAAGGTTTATATTGAGGGTCTTCGTTGACATCGGTTATCTGAAAGGGGACCTGTTCTTCGATACAGGCTCCCTCACACCCTTGGCCTACTTCCATATCGATGTTATTGTTAAAGAATTCTGTAAACTTGGCAATAGACTGGGGGTTGCTGGGGGATGCCTGGAGTTTTCCATTTTCGTCCACATCAAGCAGGCAACAGAAGCAATCGCCGAATATATTCGCCAACATTTCGACAATACTTCGGATAATATATTTAAAGTTCAGGCTTGAGGAAATCATCTGGCTGGCCTGATAAAAGTATGAGAGAACCAGATTCTGTTTGCCCATAAGGCGGGATGTGTTTTCAACTTCCTTGATATAGTTTTCTAAATTCCGGCATTTCTCTTTGTAACTTTCTATTTCTTCCTGGCGGGATTCTTTATCCTGTTTAATTCTGGCAGCCAGAGATTTTATCAAGTGAAGGGTTTTTTCTATAATTTTAGAATTATTTTTATCAGAAGGGTTAAGGTTGCTGAAAAAAACAGGATTGGATAACAAATTGCCAGCTGCCAGCATGTCGATAATCTCTGGTGATTGGAAAAGATTTTCATGTGAGCTGTTGTCTTGAAGGTAATCATTTAATATGGTTTGAAGGTTTTGTTCTTTCATTTTTGGCACCCTTATTGTTTAATACACTTGTAATAATTATCGGAGAATTTAATTTAAACTTCCTTTCCTTAAAATTTTCCTATTGAAATTGATTACCCTTCTGACGATTAATAAAATAGATATAAAATTTATGGTGTTAAGAGAAAAGCATGAATGCAAGCGATATTAAGTTACTGGAAAAAACTTTAAAAGAAAATGATATAGATAAAGCGATAGAATTCTCGAGCAAGCTCTCTGAGGACGCATATAAAACCGGTGATTATATTTTTTCTTATGAGTTAACCTTAGTGAAGGCTGTTTTAGCTTCCACCGTAGGGGAAGACAAAATGGCCCAACTTGCTTTCAGTGATTTTCACATTAAATTCAGCAGCAAAATTCCCCTGGTACATTATACCCGTGGCGACATTTTTTATTGCCGTTACCTGTTAAAAAATGGTGAACTGGACCAGGTAAAAAACCGGATTTTGAACATCCGCAAAAATGTGGTCAAAATTAATGACCCTCTTCTTACCCACGACTATTATCTTTTAAAATCCGAGTTGGATCTTATCCGTAATGCCACAGAATCCATTGAAGGCAATACTTATATCAGCACCATAATTCAATATATTAAAAGTACTGATCTGGCCCGCCACGTTTACGGAGAAAAAAGAGTCGGAACTCCAATTTACGGCCGCCTGGATCCCATGGATATGGTTCTGAGATATTTTTCCAATTCTTCTGATACCCAGAGTTTTTTGAACTGGCTGGAAACTGCAAAAGTTTACGACCTGAACCATTTTCCCACCCCCGGCTGTATGCCCCTGGTCAACCTGGAAGATTCCAAGACGCAGAAGTTCACTGAAATTGAAAATAAATTTATTAAGGACCTGGAAAGTTACAGCAATTATCTTACCATAACAAACAAAAACAAGGATGATGCGTCTTCCATGTCCCCCATGACCCTTTCTGACCAGGAATATTTTGAAGAAAGAGATATGAGCCGGAAAAGCAAATCTCTGGAAAATTACTACGAAACTTACATGCAGGAAGTCCAGAACCTTAACAAGACATCTTTTCTGACCGGGCTGGTAAGAAAACAACCCCAGGTTTCTCTTTCCAAACTGCAAAACCTTATGGATGAAAAGACCGCCCTGTTGAATTATTATTCTATTGAAGATGGTATATACATATTAATTATCACCAAGGTTTATGAAAAGACCCTGTTTTTTGAATTCAACAAGGAGGAAATGGCAGAGCAGATTATAGTTCTTCAGGATGAAATCAACTATCTGAAACAGGGCAAGGAAACGGAAAAACCCACCGAGGTTGACGCCGCCCTGGCAAGAGCCAGTGATATATATAATAAAATATTTGAACCGGTTACCCATCACCTGGAAAATATAAATCATCTTTTAATATGCCCCGATAATTCACTTTTCCATCTACCATTCCATTATTTATGGGATGGAAAAGATTTTCTGATGGACAAATACCAGATTCAAATATTTCCAGCTGCAAACCTGGCGGAAGCTCATCTCGAGAAAACCGCCCTTAATTTTTCACCTGTGGTCAATAACCCCACTGAGTTAATGAAAATCATCAAACAGTTGTTTTCGCCAAAACCCACAGAAGGCGAAACAAAACCCGAGGATTTCAAGTGCGAATTTTTAAGGAAATACCTGGTAATTTTTGATTCCATATATGATAGAAACCAGAAGAATTTGCTCAATTTCAAGGTGAAAATCCCCGGCGCCACCGAACCCACCCTGAAAGATATATTTCTGGAAAAATATATGCCCAAATTGGCAATAATTTCAACCGGGGTTTTTGAAGGTTCAGAGAACCTCAATCAATTGCTGTTGGATATAAAAACCCTGGTCTATCTATTCTTTTACCTGGGCATTGAATGTGTCTTAATTACCGACCTGGGAGGAGGGCAATCCACCTCACATCCATCCACTTATTCAGAAAAACTTGAAAACAGGCTTGCAAATAAAATAAAGGAACAGGTTTTCGGAAGTCTTGTCCTTCCCGAGCTGGAAGATCTTTCATTTTTTAAAATACCCCTTCAACTCAAGGAAATTTTCTGCTGTTCCAATAAATTGTTAACCCCCCCATGTATTGAAGAAAACCAGATGATTTTCGGCGGGGAAGATACTTTCCTGTATTCGGTAAACCCTCTTGATGGAAAATCACTATGGAAAGTTAAATGTGGCGACTGGATAAAATATCCCCCTGTAATTGAAGACGGTATGGTTTATCTGGGGGGCATCGACAAACGGGTTCGGGCCATTCATGCTTTTGATGGGAAACAAAAATGGCAATTTGGAACCTCAGGGTGGATTATGGGGACACCGGTGGTTGAGAAAACTAAAATCTATTTTGCCAGTAAAGATAACAGTATCTATGTTATTGATAAATTCAAGGGTACCAGAATTGTTTCCAAGGACATAGAAGCCAAAATCATTACCACTCTGTGGATGTCGGGCAATACTCTTATCATACAGGATGGGGAATTATTTCTGCAGGCTTTTTCTGCAACTACCCTTAATAAACTCTGGGAGAAAAAACTTAACTCTAAAATAAAAAAGGGAATTATCTACGAAAATCTTTTTATATACAGCGACGAAGAGGGCCACCTTGAAGCAATCACCACCCATAAAGCCCATATAAAATGGCGAAGAACCCTGGGGAAACCGGCGGTGTTTCTTGATGTTGATAAACAACGGAAACTTATTGTGCTTAACCAGAGAGGTATATTGCTTTATTACAATGTAACCACCGGGAAGAGCGAGTGGGAGTATAACAAAATAAACCCGGTATTTGAGGCCCCGGGAATTGATGACCGGTTTATCTGGATTTTTTCCAGTGATAACCACCTGGTTGGTTTGAGCAAAAATACCGGCAGCCCCAATATTGACATTCCATTATATTTGAAATCGGTAAAATGTATTAATGCTTATCAGGACAATGTTATTATAAGCGACGAACAGGGGCTGGTTATAAGGATACCAATAAAGGACCTGAATTACAAGACATACAAGGACGATTGGAAATGCAGGAAAACTTCATCGGTCAATTTTCTGTTCCCCCTGATTTCTCAGGATAAAATGGGCGCTTTCGAGGTGGAAATTAATGATGATAAAGAAGTTATCGAGGTAATTGATCAGGAAACCGGTGAAGTTATAAAAAAAGAGAAAAAAACAGCCCAAAAAACGAAACATTCTCTTTTCAATACAGAAACCCGCATAACTGCGCCCATGAAGCTTATTGACGATGGTACTTCCCATTTGTTAATGATTGCTACCCAAGGTAAATTTCTGGCGGTATTTACCGATCTTTCCCAGGAAAAATGGTCAGTCAATATTGAGAATATTATTTCCGAGCCTATGGAGTTCTATCGGGGGCTGATTGTTGCCACCACAATTATGGGAGAGTATTATGTAATTGATCCCAGGGGAGGCAAACTTACCTGGAGCAAAAAGATCTGCAGAAAATTCAACACTACACCCCGGATAAAAAAACGCCTGCTTTTTGTGGGCGGTGATGACGGCGTGGTTTTCTGTATTTCAATAGCTTCGGGCAAAATTGAATGGAAAGTTATTGTAGGAAAGGATATCCAGAGCGCCCCACTGATGTTGAGAAAATCCCTGGTTGTGGTTAATAACGAGGGGCGGGTGCTGAACCTGGACATGGAAACGGGAAGAATAATCTGGAGTTACAATACTCTTTCCACTGTCACCTATAACCCGGTAATATTGAATGACGATAAAATAATTATTACCTGCAAGGAATCATATATTTTCTGTCTTAACCCTATGGGCAAAGTGGTCTGGAAATTTGTCTATCCAGGAGATTCTTTTGTGGGAGAACCACTTGTGTCGGGAAAAATAATGTTTGCTGGATTGAAATCGGGAGAACTTCTGGCTATCGATACCCGCAGGGGTACCCTTGCAAGAAAAACACACCTGCCTGAAAACCTTTCAGTCAACCCCATTTTATGTAAGGATCATCTGATAGCTGGTACTATACACGGAAAAATTTTCGCCTGGGATACGGAAAAAGGAAACACCTACCTTATAAAGGAAATGGAAGACCCGGTTTTCCATCCCATGGTTTATCATAAAAAATATATTTATGTAATTCAGGGGGAAGATACCATAGTCCGGGTTCCTTTCAAGAAAAAAGCCCCTACGGCTGAAGCAGGAGCTGAGCAGAAAACCCAAGAGACCAGCCAGCAACCTGACACCGACACCAGGGAAATGCCCCTGCCGGATCTGAATCAGAGTGAACCATCTACTATACCTGATTCTCAGGAAAGATTTGATGCCCAGCAAATGAATGTAAGCGGCAGGCTCACCCGTGACGGAAGGCCCCTGGAACAGGGAACTTATCGCCGAACCAGTATCCTTGACCGGGTAAATACCTCTCAGGAACAGGAAGATGAAGATTCGGCGCTTTCCAGGTATTCTCCAATGATCCTGCTTTTAATAACCATAATTGCCATTGTTGCCAAACTCATGGAAAATGAAGTACTTTTTCAGAGCTCCATAGCTTTCGGTGGGTTGTTTCTGATAATTATCATTCTGGATCAGGTTACCATGGAAGGCAGCAGGGTAAAGAGGTACATGAACCGGCTTGTTCCCAGCGGTATGCTTGACAGGCTTTCGGGAAATACAGTGGAAAAGGAAATTTCCCTGATCTTTCAGGATTCCCCTAACCTCAACCAGGCTTTGGCTCCTCTCAACCAGAAGGAAGCCAGGTTTGTCATTCAGAAAATTAACGAAATCAGTTATGATGTGGTTCTTAAAAATGGTGGCTATGTTCTTTCCAACCCCGGAAGAGGGATTTACATTGCTTTCAATGTGGGAGGGAACCTTTATAACCACGCCACACTGGCCCTGGAATCAGCCCTTACTATAAACCGCAGAATTAGCAGGCTGCAAAATGAAATACAGCAAAAACTTGGCCGCAGGTTGCCTGCTAAAATTAAAGTCGATTTTGGCATCGTTTCAGGTAAGGCCCATGTGGGTTACAGAGGCTCCGGCAAGCAAATGGAACCTTATGTGGTAGGCAGTATGCCCGATAAAGCTACCGAGTTCAGCGACATGTTAAGGGATAGCGAATATAATATACTTATAAACAATGAAACCAACCGTCAGCTGGACGGCAGGTTCAAGATTGAAGACCTGGGCGAAAAGAATCTTAATTCCACCAAAGGTACAGAAAGAGTTTACGGAGTAGTGACAAGATAAAATATGGAGCCAGAAACAAACAATAAGAAACTTTTGAAAAACTATCAACTATATTATGTTTTAACATTTTTTTGCCTTCTTTTCTGGGGTTTTCTGGATTTTAATTACAGAATCAGCTTTATGGTATCCAGGCCACTCACTTTGACTATACAGAATATTATTGTCATTTTAAGCTTCATATCTTTACTGTCATTTACAGGTGCTTTCATATTTACCTTGGCAGGATCCCTGTTTGAATCTATATTTAAATCCGGTAAAAAAAGTATGCAGAAATTCATACTGTTCTGTATTACCTTTATTTTTATATATATCAACTTACTGTATTTGAAATATATATTGATGACGGTTTTGCCCGCCAGAAACGGAATATTTGACAGTATGGCAACATATCTGGTAATAGCAGGAATCATAGGAACAATTCTCGCTTATTATCTGGCCGGAAAAGTTTATAAAAGAAAAAAAATATTATCCGGGATTTTTAAACCACTTCTGGTTTTAGCTTTTTTATCTCTTGTCACTACCCTGGGTATTTACGGGTACAATACCATAACCGGTAAAAAAGATTCAAAAAATATTTCAAATAAACCCAATATAATTATACTGAGTTATGATTCATTAAATATTCATCATATGTCGGTTTACGGTTATTCCAGAGAAACCACGCCCAACCTGAAAAACTTCGCCCAGAATTCTTATCTGTTTTCCCGGATGAAATGCAACATCAACTCCACATCAGAAGCCCTGAAGGCTATGTCTGGTTTGGCTCCAGGCCTGGATAATTCCCAGAGCAAATCTCTCATGGAGATGCTTCAGCCTTATTATCCAGATAGAAAATTTATTTCTTTTACCAATTACGGAAAAGATTTTAATAAGGATTTTACCCGGACTTACCATGTGAACCGTTTTGATGCAACTGAAACCGCTGGCTTCCTTTACAGGGATAACCCTGCCAACCGGGAAATGTTTTTCTGGCTGGCTGACTTTTTTTCAGAAAATTTCAAATTCTATAACCTTTTTTATCTGATAGATCCTCGCAATATGAATTTGAAAACCGGAGATCCATATCCCCAGGCTGTTTATTTTGACATCATTCTGAACAGTTTAAAAAGAGATGGAGGGGGAGTTTTTATCTGGGCGCATTTTTTTGAGCCTCATCTTCCTTATTTAACACCCGAGCAATTTAACAAAAATTTCGGCGATATTAAAGATACCTATAAAAAGCATATTCTTGCCACGGGTATCTCCCGGCAATTCATTATCGATAGATATGACTCGGCAATTTTATATCTGGACCACGAATTCGGCAATTTTATAGCAGAACTGAAACGAAAAGATCTGTATAATAACTCGATTATTATTATAACCTCCGATCATGGTGAAAGCTTGCTGGATACCTCGAAAAAAACGAACATCACATTATTGGGCCACAAATTCGAAGTGCTCACCCCCACCATAACCGATATTCCCTTTATTCTTCACCTGCCGGGCCAGAAACAGGGCGAGAAAATATCTACTTTTGCCACTCAGCTTGATATTGCCCCAACATTACTTGAAATTTTGAGTTTGCAAATACCCCATAGCTTTGCTGGAGAATCTCTAGTCCCTTATTTGAATGAACCGGATAAGATGAGTGAAAAAGTTAAATTTACAGTCAGTGAAACCCTGTTCGACAATAAACAGAATTTTTATATCGATGATAATACTTTAAAAGTTTATTTCGGCAAATATATCATTGAATTTCTTATTTCCGGCGAAGAAAAGGAACCTCGTTCCAAATTGCTATATATAGAAAATGCCATGACAGGCAGGGAATTGGATTTAAACCGGAATATGGAAAAAGCAAAACAATTGTTTAATTCAATAACTCAAAATATAGTTATAAAACACTACCTGAATTATACCAGCCCCAACAGTTAAATGTTTCTTGAATAAAAAAATAACCCAGTAGTTATCTGTTTATTTACAATTTTAACAAAATTTTAACATCATTAACATGGTTTTAAACAATTGCCCCTTTATATAGCCCTGGTTTTTGGTTATAATGAAAGTGATAAATTGGAAGGTGATTATATGGATAGAATGAACCCAGGAGTTACAACAAGTGTTAACAGTACCTTAAGCTCAACTTCGGCAACCTCTGCCAATGACGGCGAAACCAGCGCAGTGGGAAACGGCGGGGGGTCCGGCTCAGCTTCCGGAAACTCGGGAGGAGTTACCCAGGCTTCTTTTAACACTAACGATTCCTCTTCCATTTCCGGTGAAGCAGTGGCTGAAGCCAACGGCGGCGCTGATCAGGGCGAAGGAAATGTAAGCGGTGTCTGCGCAGCCATAGCAGCAGCCACTGGCGGCGACGGTGGAGCCGGCGCTGCCGGAGCGGGTGGAGCTGATGGCGGTGGCGGAGGCGGAGCAGCTTCCTAGAATCCCCTCAACTTCCTGGCGGCCAGGAAAGCCTGTCCCACACTTATACCCCCGTCGTTGACGGGAAGGTGTCGGTTTACAAAAGTTTTGTAGCCCAGGTTTTTTAATTGATCCAGAGTTTTATTAATTAAAATGGTGTTCTGAAAAGCACCTCCGGCAAGAATTATACGGTCCAGGCCATATGTCCGGGCCATTTTGCTTATTACACAGGTAATCATTTTTACCACCGAATTATGAAATTTTCCACCAATTTTATATGTATCAACACCTGCTGAAAGATCTTTCACAATACTGCGAATTACAATTTCAGGTTTTATAACTGTAATATTGCCTTCATTTTTGAATTCAAACTCATAACTTTCAGTTTCAGTTTCATCGGAAGCCATCTCCAGCTTAATAGCCGGCTGAGCTTCGAATGTGGCATTATTTCCCAGGTTAACCAGGGAAGAAACTGCATCAAACAGCCTTCCTGCGCTGCTGATTACCGGAGAATTCAATCTCTTTTCAATCATTTGAATAATGAATCTTATTTTTTCCGGTTCGATCTTCTGCAGAAAGGGAAGATCCAGAGCCTGAAGATTGGAGCCAAAAGTTTTATACAGATATGAAACCGCCAGCCTCCAGGGTTGCCGGATAGCTTCCTCGCCGCCGGGCATGGGTATGAAATCAAGATTTGCCAGCCGTTTAAATTCCCACCCTTCAGCCAGGAGAATTTCAAAACCTCGAAGTTTGCCATCCTCTCCATAACCCAGCCCATCAAGGACTACCCCTATTACCGGCCCCTGAATATCACATTCTGCCATCACTGCTCCTATATGGGCATGATGATGCTGAATACCGATTTTATTTTTGAATTGGGATTTCAGGGCTAAACCGGTAGAAAGATAAGCTGGGTGCAAATCATAGGCAATAGCTTCAGGATTTATTTGAAATAATTTTTTGTATAACTCAATTCCCTGTTTAAAAGAGTTCAGGGTTTCGGGGTTTTCCAAGTCACCGATATGAAAACCGGGAAAAATTTTATCTCCTTTGTATAAAGAAAAGGTATTCTTCAGTTGTCCCCCAACTGCCAGAATAGAAATCGGAGCTTTTTCTTTTAGCGAAACAGGATAAGGCGCATAACCCCGGGAACGGCGAATAATGAATTCTTCTTTTTTCACAATCTTTATCACCGAATCATCACACCGGGTCACTATGGGGCGGTCATTAAGCAGAAAGTAATCCGCTACGGAGGACAATTTTGACAGAGCCTCCTGGTTTGTATGGCAAATGGGCTCATTACTCAAATTCCCTGAGGTCATAACCAGTGGATTTCCAGTTTTTCTTAAAAGCAAATGATGCAGGGGAGTATAAGGAAGCATAATTCCCAGGTATTTGTTATCCGGGGCAACCGAGCAAGCCAGGTTGATACCTTTTCTTTTCTTTAACAGTACAATAGGCGCCCGGAAAGAACCCAGGCTTTCTTCCCCCTCCTTGCTGATAAGACAGAGGGTGTGGGCCTGCTGCAAGTCCCGTGCCATTACAGCAAAAGGCTTATCATCTCTGGCTTTTCTTTTTCTCAATCTTTTTACAGCATTTTCGTTGGTGGCATCAACAGTCAGGTGAAACCCTCCCAGCCCTTTTACGGCGATTATCCTTCCCCGGCCAAGAATTTCACAGGCTTTATCAATGATATTACGGGTTTCAATCTCGTTTCCATGGTTATCCAGAAGAAGCAGACGTGGGCCGCATTTTGCGCAGCCCACGGGCTGGCCGTGAAAACGCCGGTTGCCGGGATCTTCATACTCTCCCCGGCAAAATGGGCAGAGTTTAAAATCTTTCATTGACGTGTTGTGGCGGTCATAGGGCACATCGTTAATTATGGTGAACCTGGGGCCGCAGTTGGTACAATTTATAAACGGATATTTATACCTGGGATCTTTTTCGACAAATAGTTCCTCCAGGCAATCGGGACAGGTGGCCACGTCGGGAGAAATTAAAGCCTTCTTTTCATCGCCTTCACCACTCTTTTTAATCACAAACCCGGTATAACCAGAAAGTTTTTCACTTATCTCAATTGAGAAATCATTAATTATTGCCAAAGGCGGAGGATGCTTCAATAATCGGGTTTTAAATATTTCCAGCGCTGATTCGGGCCCTTCCAACTCTATGGTAACACCCCGGCTGTCATTTAAAACATTCCCGGTAAACCCCATCGACCGGGCAAGGTTGTAAACGTGGGGGCGAAAACCCACACCCTGGACAACACCTTCTATATTAAGTTTCATATGTTTTATTTCATTACTCATAACTCTATAAACAAAAAACCCGCTATGGTTCAAGTAGGTTTTTACCTGGTTTTCTTCATTGCGGGCTTAAATCAGATAATTAACAATTTAATTTAGGTTTATATTGGTTTAACTGGTCTGTAATAATCATTGCTTCATAGTTCATCTCTCTTAAAACAGTACTTACAGCCTTGATGCCTTTAATTAAACCCACAGCCTGGTCGGCTATTAGAGCGCCGTTTTCCGTATCTCCCTCAATCATTCCCTGAATGAATTTATCCGGCGACAACAATTCCTTTAACTCTTCGCAACTCACTCCCGATGCCTCCATCTCCAACAATTCATCGGTAAATTTATTTCTTAACAGCCGGATAGAATTATGATTTTTCAGGACGATAACTGTATCCTCGGCGTAACTGTTTATTATGGCATTTTTGTAGTTTTCATGAACAATCGATTCTTCGGTTACCAACAGACGGGAGTTTATAACCACCGCATCGGCACCCAGAGAAATAGCTGCAGGCAGGGCCCTGCCGTCAGCAAAAGCTCCGGCGGTAAATACAGGTATTTTTACCTGATCTGCAACCAGAGATGTAAGGGTCATGGAGTTCAACCTGGCATTCCGTAATATTCCGGCGCCATCATAGCCTTTGACTATAAGCGCATCAACTCCCAGGGAAACTACTTCCTTTATTTCGTCCAGGTTGTTTATCTGATGAATTAACTTGCAGTTGCTCTCTTTCAATCTTTCAATAAACCGGCCCGGAGAGCCATCGCTGGTAATTACAATTTCAACTTTTTCTTCCAGGGCAGTATTAAAAAAATCTTCATGCCCTTCCATATCCAGTGGAATCTTCACACCGAAAGGAAAACCAGTTTCTTTTAAACCCATTATATCAAAATAAAAATTTTTGGGGTCTTCAATACCCGGCGTCAACACCCCAAGCCCGCCTGCTTCAGATACAGCCTGCACCAGTTTTACATCGCTTACAAAAGGTATGGTGTCCAGAATTATAGGATACTTTATATTCAGCATTTTATTCAGTCTTGGTTTGATCATTCTTGTCTCCCTTAATTAAACTTTTTAAAAGTTCTATATTTTTTTTATGCATTTTTTCCGGTTGAGGAGTTTCCAGAATTAAAGGAATATCTTGAAGAACAGGATCATTCATAATTCTACTGAAACCTTCCAGCCCGATATTACCTTGGCCAATGTGGGCATGGCGATCTACCCTGCTGTTGAAAGGTTTTTGGGCATCATTTAAATGAATGGCATTCAATCTTGAAAGCCCGATCTCTTTTTTAAATTCGTCAAAAGTTCTCCGGTATCCTTCAGCTGTGGAAAGGTTGTAACCAGCGGCGAAGACGTGACAGGTATCCAGGCATACTCCCAGCCGGGAGTGCCAGGAACACAGATCTATAACCCTGCCCAGTTGAGAGAAATTGTATCCCAGCTGGGTGCCTTGTCCGGCTGTTGTTTCCAGAAGCAATATTATGTTACTTTCAGAAGTGGCCTCCAGACTTTCTATTAATGCTGAAGCAATATTCTTAAGCCCTTCTTCTTCCCCTGCGCCGGTATGGGAGCCCATATGGGTTACCAGGTAAGTTGCTCCCAGCAGTTGAGCTCTTTCTATTTCATGAATGAAAGATTTTATAGATTTTTTTCTTAGAATCGGATCTGGTGTAGCAAGGTTAATAAGATAGGAATCGTGAATAATTATGGGAGAAACCTCCAGCTCCCCAGCCCTTTGGACAAATTGAGAAGCTTCGGTTTTATCGATAATTCTGGATTTCCATTGCCCGGGGTTTTTTGAGAATATTTGCAGGGTGTTCCCGCCTGCTTCTTTAAGTAGAACCAGAGAATTTAAAAGGCCCCTGGAAATGGGAAAATGGCCGCCGATTTTCATTAGAACTATTGTTTCCTTTCCAGCCCTAATCACTTAGAACTATTGATGTGACTTGGATTCTATCATATAATGATAATGGATAATTATGTTGAAAAATAAAATTTTAAGGAATAATTAATGGAGCAATCTCAGCAACAAAAGATACCGGAAAATTCGCTTCTGGTTCTGCTGGCAATTATAATATTTATTGCTGTCAACCTGCTTCCTTCCACCCGTATAATAGAAACATACCTGAATGATGTTAAGGTTTTTCTTTACCAGACTTTCAAGGCCGCCGGGAACCCTTCCTGCAGCAGTTTCGTGCTGGTAGATGTAAATCAGGAATCCGTCAGGGCGAAGAATTTCAAGATTACCTATCAGGATTCAGCAAGGTTTCTTCAAAAGATGAAGCAAAGTAAGGCTGGCCCGGTGGTTTTTCTTTTTAACCCCAGGGGAAATGCTACCAGTAATGTGGGGTTAAATGAATTCGCAGCTTCTATGAAAACAATTCCTGTTTATCTTACCGCCCATTTTGTAAAAAACCTGGATCCCGCAGAAAACACATATATTGTTAAACCCGATAAATATTTGTTGAGCAGGGCTGAAGGACTGGCATATTTTATGCCTGAAATAGCTGAAAATAAAATGGTTTCGAAAAAGCAACTTGCAGTTTTTCGAAACGGCAACCTTTTGTACTCACCTTCCCTGTTAATTGCTTCAATAATTAAAAACGGAAAAAAACGTGAAATTGTTTACCAGAATAACGCCTTGTTTTTTGGCAACAAAACTATTCCCACTGACTCTGACTTAAAAACGATTTTCATCCCCCAACAAGAAAGTAAATTCGAGAGATATTCTTTTAATGATGTTCTTTCCTCAAAAAAACTGACATCTTTGAAAAATAAGGTTGTTATTGTAGGCTGGACAGCCCGCTCATCCCCTGTAAAGGTTCCCGGCATTCCCAGAAAAAATCAGGACCACCTATATCTAACCGTTTCCACAGCTTACTCTATTTTAAGAAATAATCTTGTAACTGAACTGCCTTCATGGCTGAATTACATAATTTTGTTGTTGTTAACTATTCTGCTTGCCTATTACCTGCCCAGATTTCGAAGCAAGGATGTCATAAATGTGTATATATTTCTGGTTGTTTCATTCCTTGTAATTGATATAGCAATGTTTATATGGGGTTTCAACCTTCCTTATATTCCATTATTGATAACTTCTCTTATTTTTACAGCGGTTCTCGAGGGGCGCCAGTTTTTTCAAAACAGGAAAATCGGTGAGAACTTTGTGCCGGCCAGGTTAATTGAAGCCCTTGATTTAAACGAAGATTTATCTGATATGAAACCCCAGGTTTATAATGTGGCTGTTCTGTTTGTAGATATAAAGAATTACACTACCATCTCTGAGCGATACAGCCCCGCGGTTATTATGGATACCCTGAATGAATTCCTGAAAGAAATGAATCAGGTGGTGGACAAACATAACGGGGTAATTCTCAGTTACCAGGGGGACAGCATTATTACAGTTTATGGCTTAAACGGAGAAACCGACACTGAGGCAGCTTTCAAGGCATCCCGCACAGCCCTGGAAATGGCGGATCGCATGAATGAACTTCGCAGAAAGTGGCAGATGGAATATCGTGAGTTATTCACCATGGGTATGGGTATATGCTACGGAGAAATTGCCCTGGGCGCCCTGGGAGACAAGACATTTCGTCAATTCACCTGCATAGGGGATACAGTCAACCTGGCTTCCAGGCTGGTGGGAGTGGCAAAAAAGAGCAGAGTCCCCGTGGTTATTGATGACAAGGTTCATCAACTGGTCAGAGATAAAATCCATTGTTCATATTTGAAACAATCATTCCTGAAGGGAAAATTCCAGGCTACTCACCTCTATAAGCTGGATGACCTGAAAGACAGCTCCGGCCTGGAACTGAGCCCAGAAGTAAAATTGGATGACAATCCTGCCAGGATTAAAGAAAAGAAACGAAGATACTATCAGGAAATGAAAGATATTTTGAGTCCCGAAAACCAGTAAATCAGTTAATGCTAATACTCTATACAAAAAGAAGAAAACAGTAACTTCTGAAGAAAGATTATGGCTGTGAAATGCCCTTATTGCAAAACAAAAGTTAAGCTATTCAGTAATAAAGTTGAGCCCGACCTGGAAGGGAAAACCCTGTGCGTCTCCTGTAAAAAAGAAATCAAGGTAAGATTCAGTTATTTCAGGTTGTTTCTTCTGGGAACTCTATTTTTTACACCGGTTTTCTTTGTGCTGGCATCCATCCA
Organism: uncultured bacterium; assembly: GCA_964607865.1. Lineage (GTDB taxonomy): Bacteria > Vulcanimicrobiota > JAJTBE01 > JAJTBE01 > CAZSLZ01 > CAZSLZ01. Next base: position 2,826 of record CAZSLZ010000005.1, on the reverse strand, counting down.
TCAACCGATGGTCAACAAAATTATATCTTTCCTGCTGGGGTTTTTCGCCATCCTGGCAGTATTGAACTCTTTTACGGTGAAAAAGGTGAAAAATAAGGAAAATGAAGAAACATAGTTACTATATTTACTCCAGCTCAATTTTATCTATATCTCCGGTGTAATCATCCTCAAAAACCCGGGCATATTCTTTTGGGGTAATTCGCAGAATCGCCCTCATAATTTTAAAAACTGCCAGGTTGTTTTCGTTGTAAAGTGTAACCTGGTGGGTCTGGCGGTCAAAAACCGCCGTCAAACGCACAACATAACCCTGCTGAATAGAGGGATCGCCAATGTCCCCGGATATTTCCAGAAATCTATTTTTCATCAGAACATAATAGATATACTCCAGCTGATCTACACTTACATCAAATTCCTTTTTCTGAATCAGTTCAGATTTCCCGGCCTTGTAAGTTCGTTTAAACAACCCGGTTCCATCAAGATTTATCATAACAATATTATGAACTGATTTATCATACTTGAATTTTTCCAGAATAACCTTGAATCTTCGAAAATCATATAAAGTCTGGCTGAAAACAAAAAAAGAATAAGTTGACAGCAACAGCAATATCAGCAATAGCTTATTCAGATTAGACTTCAGTTTTATCAGTTTCATTCTCCTCGTCTTCAAGTTGCTCTTTTTCCTGGGCGGTCAACAGTTGTTTTATTCTGTGGATCTCCTGCCTTGCATCATCATCATAGGGGTCAAGGTGAAGGACTTTCAGAAATTCTTTTAAAGCTTTTATTTTCTCGCCTTTATACAGCAGATACCTGCCCAGATTAAAGCGGGCATAGGTATCTTCAGGATTAATTTGAAGCGCCTCCTCATAACACTGGCGGGCATCCTGAAGTTTTCCCTGCTCAAAATAAATTACCCCCAGTGAATTTATATAATCACAATTTTCAGGATCCAGGCTTAAAGCCCTGCGATAATAATCCAGAGCCTCATCTATATTGCCTTCATATTTCGCCAATACTCCAAGATCGTAATAAGCCTGTGCAATTTCCGGGTCTGCTTCCAGTGCTCTTTTTAAAACCTGCTCAGCTTTCGAGTGGAGCCCAAGCCCAAGAAGAGCTTCGCCCAATGAAGCGTTATAGCGGGCCTGATTCGGATCCAGGTGGATAGCTTTTTGAAATTGCATTGAAGCATCATCATAATAACTTTGGCTTAAAAGAGCCAGGCCGCGGATATAATAAGCATCAGGAGATTGAGAATCGTATTTTATTGCCTGGGATGAAGCTTCGTATGCCTCGTCAAATTCTCCCCAGTTGAGATGGATTGTAGCTACCAGTGTATGGGCGTCAGGATTCTTGGCATCCATGGCAATAGCTTTCTGGCCGGCTTTCATGGCATCGTTTAAATGATCCATTTTATAATGGATTACTCCCTTTGCCCAATGAGCCAGACTGTTCACCGGCTCAATTTCTATGGCTTTTTCAGCCAGCTCCAGAGCCTTCTGGGTGTCATCCTTCTCAATATAAGCAAGCGCAAGAGTCCAGAGCACATCTGCGTTTTCCGGCGATTTTTCGTGAGCTTCCGTGAGTTCATTGAAAGACTCCTCGGTTTTTTCCTGAGAACTTAAAGCCATGGCGTGTACCCATAATCCCTCGGGTTTCTCCGGAGCAAGTTCTTTGGCTTTCTGAGCGAATTCCAGCGCCTTTTCATATTTTTTTCTTTTAATGGACACAATGGCCAGGCTGTAATAAAGTTCAAATATGCTGTCATCAATTTTTACAGCCTTTTTCAAATCATCGGCAGCTTTTTTATCCTGCTGGACTTCCATAGCCGCCAGAGCTGAGCGTAACAAGAGTTCAGGTTTTTCTTCCTTTTTGCCCCTTATACGGTTATCTCTGGCAAAGTCATTCAAATTACCCTCCTGGTAATATGTCTTTACAAGTATGGAGTTCCAGGACATATCAAAGGGGTTTTCCTTAAGAACATCCAGGGCTTTTTCCCTGGGTTCTTTCAATTTACCCTCAAGAAGTTGCCGATAAGCATCAACATACTCGGGTTGTCTCAACTTGTTGTTTGCCATAATTTCGCCTTTCTTTCCTGTTTATTCTCCAGGCTCGGTTTCCGAATCCTCATCAGTTTCCCGACCTGTATTTTCTCCGCTTATTTTGTTATTTCTACGGGCTTTGACTTCGCTTATAAGAGCAAAGAAATCATCATTGTTCTCCATATCGGAAAATGCCGGTTCCTTCTCTACTATTTCTACAAATCCATCATCAAATTCTAATAAATCTCTGATTAAATCAAGAGCATCATCGGTAAAATTCAAATGAGCTGCACTTACACCGGCTCCGTAGAGATATTCGGGTTCATAGGGGTTAAGACCCAGAGACCGGTTGAAAGCTTCAAACGCTTTTTCAAAATCCTGGGCAGCAATAAAGCACATCCCCATTTTTCCATAATATTCATAATCCTGGGGGTTGGAAAGTATGAGAGCTTCCAGCAGCAGGCGGGCATCCTCATAATAATGAAGTTTGTAAAGAATATCCGATAATTTCTCTGCCACATTTACCGAGAACTCTCCCCGTAATTCCAGGGCTTCAATCAGATCCTTGCGGGCGTCCTCTAATTTATACATCTCGGCAAAACAACTGCCGCGCCGGTAATAATTCCGCCATTGATAAGGAAACCTACTTATTTTTCTGCCATAAATATCACTGGCTTCTTCAAACAAGGCCTCCGCTTCATAGTTTTCACCCCGCATTTTTAATACCCGCGCCCGTTCCGCCCTTCACTCCGATAACGCCATAGCTCGGTCCAACTCTAAAAGCTCTTCA
>CAZSLZ010000004.1:0-53536 GCA_964607865.1 uncultured bacterium | reverse complement strand
ATCCCGATCAGCTCAGAGAATGGAAATCAGCCTGCGAACAGGCCAATGACTGGGATAAAGAAAGCAATAAGAAACTCGAAGCTGCAGTAAAAGAAGAAAAATCAAAAAATGCATCTCTTGCAGAAGAGCTTTCAATAAAAGAAAAAGCGCTGGCAGAAACAGCAGAATTACTGGTGCTGAGAAAAAAAGCCGATGCGATCTGGGAAATAAAAGAGGAAGAATGATTAGTCACCCGGATCGCCAGAATACCATAAGGCTAATCAATGAAGCAATACACTCGGGAGCTGCAAAAACCAAAGCCTGCAGTAAAGCAGGGATCAGCCTCAGGACTTGTAACCGCTGGGTCTGTGGCAATGATATCCGTAAAGACGCACGGCCCGATGCCGTAAGGTCGCTCCTGCAAACAAACTTTCCGAGCAGGAAAAAGAATCAATAATTGAGGTTAGCAACAGCAGGGAGTTCCAGAGCCTGCCGCCGGCTCAGATTGTGCCATCTCTTGCAGATAAAGGCCTGTATTTAGCTTCTGTATCTACTTTTTACAGGGTTTTGAGGGAAGCAGGCCAGCTGAAACCCAGAGGCCGAAGCGCACAACGCGCAAAAAGAGAGCCCATCAGCCATTGCGCTGCAGGGCCCCGTGAGGTATGGCTGAACCCTGTTAAAGATAAAGATTCAGGTTTAAAGGAAGTGAAACTCGTAGAAAAAGCAGCATGAAAAAATGACAACTATCTTGACAAACACCGTCATCCGGTGCATTCGATAAACTTTGAAAACTGTTTCGGAATCCCCGTGCCGTCTATTATGAGCCATCCTGGAGCCTTACGGTTACGTAGAATGAAGCTGATGAAAAACATACTCAATTTTTTCAGGGGAAACTCCATATACCACAAGAGGCGGCAAAGACTGTCGTGGAAGCACAACTGAAGACTTTCAGCTATGCCTGACATTGTTTTTTTACCCTCAAGAATTATCAGCCCGACTACATAAACAAGCAGGTATTGTAGATGAGTCCGACCAATAATTTCTTCAAGATAATCCATATTTATCACAGAGGCCACTATTTCAGCCACTTTTTGAAAGCTTTCGAGGAGAGAATGATTGGGTTTTGTTTTGGTAATCATAGCCCTTTCTTCTCTCTTCGTTACTTGATATCATGCAAGAGTGAAAAAAATATTTTTTTTCATAATGCGAAACTATTGTTTTTAACGGAGATAAAACACCAGATAAAACACAGGCCCTCACTAAAAGTTTGGGCCTGCAGTTGATTCTTCTCATTTCATCAATTCAAGCTTATACTTCAGCAAAAATGCTGATTATTCTGAAAATAATGTAAAATTATGCATTTACCTTGCTCTGTTGGGCCAGATACGCTGATAAAGCTATGGAAAGAGCCTTGGTTTCGGCGGCATCGGCACGGGAGGGCAGAATAACCGGAATGTTGGCGCCGGCAATGATGGCAGCTGAGCGTACATTCTGGATAAACTGGTTCATAATTTTATAAACGGGGTTTGCAGCGTCCAGGTCGGGGAAGATAAGAATATCTGCATCTCCGCAGACCTTGCCGGTTACGCCTTTTTCTTCGGCAGCATGCTTGCTGAGAGCGATGTAAGTGTCATAAGGGCCTTCAACAATGCAATCCGGGGAATCCTTATAGAAATCCACCAGTTCTTTGGCATGAAGAGTACTTTCAATTTTTGGATTTACTTTTTCTACAGGGCAGATTATAGCAACTTTGGGCCTATCGATTCCCAGTTTCTGGAAAACACCCACAATATTATTGATCATTTTCTTTTTGGCTTCGAGGTCGGGATAGATATTGATTGCCACATCGGTAATACCTATAAACTTATGATAACCGGGTACCTCCATTATAGCCACATGGCTTAACAAATTGCCCTGGGGAACCATTTTAAATTCCTTATCCAGAATAGCTTTCATGTAATCCTTGGTTCCAATTATGCCTTTCAGAAGAAAATCGCCCTTGTCCTCTGCCATTAAGCGGACAGCTTCCCTGGCAGCCTTTGCAGGCTCGCCTTCATCGATTATCTCAAACTTATTTAAATCCAGGCCGGTTTCTTTTGTCACCTCTTCAATCAGCTTTTTGTTGCCAATCAAGGTGCCACCGGTTATCCAGCCATTCTCCAAAGCCATCTTCACGGCAGTCTGGGCTTCGGGGTTGTTTGCCATAGGCACTACTACCCGGTTTTGGCTGTCTTTCACTTTTTCTGTAATCTGATCGAATTTTTTTATCACTGGGGAATTCCTCCTTACGTATATAACAATAAAATAAATTTTTAAATCCTGTTTCCATGTTATTTATCAGTTTTTTAACATCCTGCAAAAACATGAAAAAAGTTAAAAACAATTGGCTTTGCCTGTAAACTCTTTAATATATTTAGAGGAAACACTTTTTCAGGTAAAAATGTTTCCTCGATGACTTCAAAAACTCAGTGTGTTTCTGAATGGAAATTTTATGATTATCAGTTATGGAATATATTCCATGGGTTTTTCTTCGTTGTTCATAATTCTCAATGCGGCATCTCTTAAAGCCAGCATTTCGCCACCGCCAGGGTAAACGAACACCGGAGCAATCCAGCTTACATATTCTTCCACCCAGGGACGGCAGAATTCGTCATCATACATGACGCCACCAGTTAAAACAATGGCATCAACCTTGCCTTTTAAAACAGCGGCCAGCCCGCCGACTTCCTTCCCAATCTGATAACACATTGCCTGAAGAACTTCTCTGGCTTTTTCGGGGGACACTTCATCGGTATTAAGATTGTGATTTTCGGGAAGGGGTTTGCCCTTTATATAGTCTGTAATAACCCTGACATCAGAGGTGCCCACATAGGCTCTCAAACCGCCACGCCGGCTTAATTTAACCTTTATTTCTTCAAGGTTGTAATTACCTGAGAAACACATTTTGGCCAGGCCTCCGGCAGGAACCCCGCCGGATCGTTGAGGCGGAAAAGGCCCGTCGCCATCCAGGCCATTATTAACATCTACAATGTTTCCCTTAACGTGAGCGACTACGGAAATTCCGCCTCCTGCATGCATCACAATTAACTGGCAAACTTCGTAAGCTTTACCCAGTTTTCTAGCAGTTATTCGGCCAACTCTCTTCTGGGTCAAACAATGAAAGAACGATTTGCGGGGGTTTTCAGGCATGCCCGAGTAACGAGCCAGAGGCCACAACGCATCCGCTACCACCGAGTCGGTGATGAATGCAGGCTTATTATAAGTCTTACCCACTGCATTGGCAAGAATAGCCCCAAGATTGCACGGATGATCTCCATATTTTGCCTCTACCAGATCTTCAATCATGGCGTCATTTACTTTGAATACACCACTGGGAATAGGATGCAGTAAGCCACCCCTGCCAATTACCACGTCTATTTCCTTTAAATCTATGCCTTTCTTCTTCAGAGCTTCCTTTATAAACTTTTTTCTGTAACTGTATTGGGCTGTAACCGATTTGTCTTCATAAGGTTTTAATTCTTCCAGTGAATAACTGATAGATTCGTTAAACAGCTCCTCATCGCCCCTGAATACGGCGATCTCGTCGTGAGTCGAGCCGGGATTGATAACCATAACGGTATAATTTTTCTTTTGCATGCTTTACCCTCATAAAAATATTTCTGTTGAATAAAGTCTTTTTATTTCTATTTATTAATAGATAATCCTTTTTTATATGCATGTTTGACGACTTTCATGTATTTTAGAAACCGAATCCAACAAAAAAACATCAAAATTCACCCATTGCCTGTTCAATTGCCTTTATTCTTTCATGCTCCATTAACCTCCGGGGGTAATTGTAAGGAAGCTGTCCCGGTTTTTCATTATAAAAGGGCCTGTTGCAGGAACTGCAACCAAAAGTTTGAAAAGCGGAACCTGGGATATTCTGCAGTAAATATTCCTTCTCGACTTTGAAAGCCAACCTGTTGTCTTCTAATGCAAGAATTTCCTTCAGGGGGTAGTCTTTCTGGTTTAACGCATTTTCTCTTATAAAATAATGGGCTATCTGTAATTTTCTATAATACTGCAATTCCGGCGGTTTTCTTCCTGACAGGGGAGTTCCCTTCAATGGGGTGAAAGCAAAAAGAGAAACTGGAGTTCTGTTTTCGTAGAAAGCCTTCAGGGCGTTGAAGGCTTGAAGAGCTGTTTCCCCCAGGCCCAGAATCAAATGTATAACGATATGCTCTCTGATTTCTTTACATGCCTGAACATACAGGTTCCAATAATCATCCCATTTTTTCTGTTTAATTTTTTCAAACAGCAGGGGGGTTGCTGCGTCAAAGGATATGGCAATCTTATCCGCCCCCATATCCACCAGTTCCTTCATTTGCTTCAAATCTATGCCATTAATTGAAACACAGATGGGAATGGGGCATTTTTTCCTTATTTTTTTCAGCAACCTGCGGGTTATGGTAAAGGAATCTTCTTTCTGAATCACCTGCAGGCAAACCCTTCCCAGTTCGTTTTTGTTATAACTCAGAACCAGGCGTTCCAGAAACTCCTGTTCATTCCCTGGCTTCCAGGTTATACGCGATAAAAATTCGCTGTTTTCAGCCAGGCTGGACTGGGCGCAGAAAGCGCATTTTCCTTGGCAACCCTGCCCTAACATTATGTATCCACAGGTGGGGGGAGTTTCCATCTGTATTTTATTGAAGCCCAGAACCCGGGCTGTCCCTGCCGATAGTCTTAACAAAAGCTGCAGCACTCCCTGTCTATTTTATATTTTATATTTTCATTATTAAATAAATCTACCAGCTCTCTGGATGGATTCACAATAGAAGTGAAATTAAATTTCAAGGCTATTTTTTCCAGTTCTTTTTTATACCTGCCCCTGGGATGCATACAGCCCAGCCCGAATTTTGCCATGGGAAGTATCTGGCGGGCAAAATCCAGAACCTTTTCAATTTTTTTTAAAGAGGGGGGCTTAATATTATAAAAGGGAGTATGGGGTGTGGGGATAATGACCAGAAAAATAATTTTTTCGGCGTTCAGGCTTGCCAGTGCTTCCAGGGCGGAAAATTCTCCGCAGATCTTTCCCCGGTTCAAACCCAGGGTTAAATGGGGGGCAACCCTGGTAAATTCAGATAAATATTTAAAAACCCTGATATAATCCTCAGGTTTTTTATTCAGGCCATAAACTTCTTTTATGGCAGCTTCGTCACCAGGAAAATCCAGGCTGACTACGTCAGCCAATTCTGCCAGTCTGCCTGCTTCCTTGTGGCCAGCCAGGCCAGTGTGCAGATTCAGCCTGTAGCCTTTCTGTTTCAGTTTCTGAAGTAGTGAAAGATGGTTTAAAATTGGTACCTTGCCCTGAGTTGTGGAGCCTCCGCTGATTAAAAAGCTGGTGATGTTTTCAGGAATGTGAGCGGGAATTTCCACATCTTTCAGGGTTTTCATGGACTTAAGATAGTACCCCCGGCAGTGTTTGCAATTTAAAGAACAATTACTGCCGGTAACCGAAACCGGCAAGGTGTTTTGAGGGTAATGCAGGGTCAGAGAAGTCATGAATTTTCTTTCTTTCCCATTTCCCTTCTGCCTTCGAAGGCCCTGGACAGGGTGATTTCATCGGTGTATTCCAGGGACGCCCCCATGGGCAGGCCATATGCCAGCCTGGATACTTTTACACCCAGGGGTTTGAAGACCTTGTCGAGATACATTGCCGTAATTTCGCCGTTTGTATCCGAATCGGTAGCGATGATAATTTCTTCGGTTCCCTGTTTGGAAACTCTGTTCAGAAGGGGTTTGATATTCAAGTTATCGGGGCCGATGCCATCCAGGGGCGAGATAAGGCCGCCCAGCACATGATACTTCCCCTTGAAAACCCTTGATTTTTCGATGGGAGGTATATCCTTGGAGTTGGCAACTACGCAGATTGTTCTGGCGGCCCGCTGATCGTTAGAGCAGATATCACAGATTTCCTTATCGGTAAGGTTAAAACATACTTTACAATGCCTTACTTTTTCTTTTACGTCTTTGATGGCTTTCATCAGTTTTTCCGCTTCGGTATCAGGAATTCTTATAATATGAAAAGCAAGCCGCTGGGCGCTTTTGGGGCCGATGGAAGGGAGTTTCATCAATTCGTTAACCAGATTTGCCACCGGTTCGGAAAAGAACATGGAACACCTCCTGAAGTTTCATAATGGAACCTTTTGTAAAACCTGTGGTTTTCCTTTAACAGGCTTGTGGTTTCTGCAATTTGGCTGTTTCAAGTTGCTCATTGTATAAACCTTTCTTGCAGGGGATAAGTTCGGAATAAAGAATAATCATAACTGTTAAAATGTAAATTTCCGATGGAGGTTGAGATAATGGATATAATCAATGATAAACCAGATAAAACCCAAGAGATTCTGGCAGCGGAAGAAGAGAACAAAATCGCCAGCAACATGAAGGATTTGACACCCAGGAGAATTGTCAAGGAGTTGGATAAATATATTGTGGGCCAGAAATCAGCCAAAAAGAAGGTTGCAATTGCCATGCGTAACCGTTATCGCCGCAGCCTGCTTCCTGAAGAATTGAAAGAAGAAGTAATTCCTAAAAACATTTTGATGATTGGCCCCACCGGTGTGGGTAAAACCGAGATAGCCCGCCGGTTATCTCGTCTGGCCAATGCCCCTTTTACAAAAGTGGAGGCTACAAAATATACCGAGGTGGGTTATGTAGGCCGGGATGTTGAATCCATGGTCCGCGATTTGATGGAAATCGGTATAAGAATGGTACAGAATGAAGAAGTTAAATATGTTGAAGATAAGGCAGAACAGAGATCAATAGACCGCATATTGGATGCAATGAAACCCATGCCTTCCTCTTCAGCCTCTGCAAACCCCTTCCAGATGATTCTGGGTTCACTGACCGGCCCTATGGAGGACGAAGATGAATTTGAAGATGAAGAAGAAAATGAAGAACAACAGGCTGAACAGGAAAGCAGGAAAAAGAAACTTGAAAAGGAACGGGACGACTTGCGTCAGAAAATAGTTGACGGCGAATTGGACAATATTTATGTAGAAATAGAAGTTGAAGAAAACCCCAATGTCAATACGGTGAATATTTTCTCCCAGGCGGGCATGGAAGAGATGGGTATTGATTTTCAATCACTTCTGGGAAACTTTATGCCCCGGAAAACTGTTAAAAGAAACTTGAAGGTCAAAGATGCAAAAAAGATTCTGCAAATGGAAGAAGCCCACAAATTGATTGACCGGGAGGAAGTTAAAGCCAAAGCTGTCAAGCGGGTGGAACAACACGGAATAATTTTTATCGATGAAATGGACAAGGTGGCAGGACGGGAAAAAGGCCACGGCCCCGACGTATCCAGAGAAGGCGTCCAGAGAGATATTCTTCCCATTGTAGAAGGAAGCAATGTCATTACCAAATATGGGCCGGTAAAAACCGACCACATTCTGTTCATAGCTGCAGGCGCTTTTAACATTTCCAAACCCTCGGATCTCATTCCCGAGTTGCAGGGGCGTTTTCCTATAAGGGTAGAAATGGAAAGCCTGTTCAAGGAAGATTTCATCAGAATTCTGGTGGAACCCCGAAATGCCCTTACCAAACAGTATGAAGCCCTGCTGGCTTCCGACGGAGTTGAAATTACCTTTGACGATTCTGGAATTGATGAAATGGCGGGGTTGGCCCAAAAGGTAAACGACTCCACCGAGAATATCGGCGCTCGTAGGCTTCACACCATTCTGGAGAAACTTCTTGAAGATTTGGCTTTCGAAGCTCCCGAAACCGAGAACAGAAAAGTGGTTATCAATCGGGAGTATGTAAAAGACAAATTGAAGGACATCGTGGAAGATCAGGATCTGACCCGGTTTATCCTTTAAAGGAGAAAACTATTATGTTAACCACCACCAGGTTTGCCATTGCCCGGAAAACCGACCTGAGTTATGAAGAAGCCCTTAAAAAAGTTACCGGCCTTTTGAAAGAGGAAGGATTTGGTATTCTGACCGAGATTGATGTAAAAGATGTGCTGAAAAAGAAAAAAGGGGGTAGATTTTAAAAAAATATAAGATTCTTGGCGCCTGTAACCCAAATTATGCACACAGGGCAATTACCGCTGAAAACCTGGCAGGAGTATTTCTGCCCTGCATTGTTGTGGTATTTGAAACCAGAGAAGGCACCACAGTTGCAGCCATGAATCCCAAAGCTGTTTCCATGGCTTTTGACAACCCCGATTTGGAAAAGATCGCTGACAGTGTAAAAAATATAATGGAAAAAGTAATAATGCAATTATAATTGGGAATGATGACCCCTGGAATTATTCTTTATCGGGTTTTCCCAAAGATTTCCCTATTTTTTCAATTTCCTCAATCTCCTCGGGAGTGAGGTTCTGCCTCCATCTTATCAACCCGAATATAAACGCAAAAAGCAGAGCGATGGTAAAAGCTCCGATATAATATTTAAAATGCTGTAACTGGGGGGGCAGGGCATACAGCAGCACTATTTGCACAATAATAAGCAGTAACAAGATAAACAGTCGATGTGCTTTTTTCAAATTAACCTCTCCGTTTTATAACAAACAAATTTTTTGAACATTTAAAATAATTTTTTCTTTATTGTTTTCAATTGTTTTAATTTTCAGGCTTCCATCGGGCAAGACATCCAGAGCCCAGGCTTTTTCCCTGATTTTATCATCATAAATTACTACAATTCTTCTTCCCAAAGTCATACACTTTTTCTTATAATACTCGATTAATTCTATACTTCCTGTTTTTATAAATTCATAATATGTCTGGTCCAATCTGTTCAAAACCGACGCCAGCAGTTCTGACAAATTATAATATTTACCGGATTCATCATAAAGGGTCGTGGGTTGAAATTTTAAATCACTTCCCAGGACATAGCCAGAGAAATTTACATTTATTCCTATTCCCGCAACCAGATAATCCATTTTTTCTCCCCTGAACCTGCTTTCCAGAAGTATCCCCCCAACTTTTTTATTGTCAATAAAAAGCTCGTTGGGCCAATGAAAAACTACGGGCAACCCTGTTAAATCTTCAAGAACCTGGGATAATGCTCCACCAAAAATTACAGTCAGAGGTGTTGGGACAACATTTTGGGGTTTTAATATAACCGAAAACCATAACCCTCCTACAGGCGAAATCCATTTTCTGCCGAAACGGCCCCTGCCTCCGGCCTGAGAGGAAGCAACCAGAACCAGGCCTTCCTCAATCTCATCTGCCGGCAATTGCTTTGCTTCTTCATTGGTAGATGTTACTGCAGAAAATATTCTCAAATGTTTGCCCAGAATTTCAGTGTTCAGCCTGTTTTGAATACAACCCTGCTCCAGAGTATTATAATACTTCATATAAAAATTCCCCATAATTTTATTTTTTATATCATAGATTCATTTTTTTTTCAAGAGGTTCATTTGATTATTATAAAAATGGTTACAGCCGGGTTGTTTCAAAAGGATTAGCAAGATGGGCATAGAAACATCGGTTATGGAAAACAGAGTATTTATTGAAAATTTTAATGAAAATAAAAAAATAGACGAAATATTTTATGTTGAAGAGAAGCATTTGCGGGTATCCAGCAAGGGCAAGGAATATCTGGATTTAACCTTGCGGGACCGCACCGGCACTGTTAACGCAAAGATCTGGGATAAAATCCCTCATTTCAATGAAAGGTTCGAAAAGGGAGATTTCATAAGGGTCAATGGCCTTATTGAAATTTTCAACAGGGCATTTCAGTTGAAAATCCTTTCTCTGGATCCGGTTTCCGAGGAAAACGTTGACTTATCGAATTTTATTAATGCAGAGAATCCCGCAAAGGTGGAATTCTATTTTGATAAGATAGTTGAATTTATAGATTCTGCCGAAGATCCCGACATTAAAACACTTCTGGAAAGTTTTTTTAACGATCCTGAATTTGTCCGGCAATATAAACGATGCCCCGCAGCCAAAATGCTGCATCATGACCACCTGGGAGGCCTGGTAAAGCATACTTATTATATGCTGGTGGTTGCCAAATACCTGAAAAATATATACAAACACATAAATTTTGATTTGTTAATGGCAGGGATTCTGTTTCACGATATGGGAAAGATTTATGAATTGGAAGCCACCCATACCATTTCTTATACCCATGAGGGAGAGTTAATAGGCCACGCTGTATTGGGTATCGAAATGATTCAGGAAAAAATCCGTGAATTGCCTGGTTTTCCCTCTAAAAAGGCTATGCTTATTAAACATATGCTGTTAAGCCATCATGGCCAGTTGGAATTTGGGGCTGTGAAATATCCGTCTTTTCCCGAAGCAATGTTGTTGCACTTGATAGACACCATCGATTCCAAAATGGAAATCATGAGTAAGGAACTGGATAAAATAGATTCTGAGGGTTTATGGACGGAACGCATCTGGGCTCTTAACAATAACCGGATTATGAAACTGGAAAATTTTCTTGACCGTAACCCTTAACCGCCAAATTTTGTACTGGTTTTAAAAAGAAGAAGGCATTTTAATTTTTTTATCGAATTTTTTCTGCAAATATGCTACAATTATTTATGAATGTTGTGCTCGAAGGATAACCGAAGGAGTGGGTTAATTGATATTCAATTATAAAGCCAGAAGGAGCGACGGAACAGTTGTTGATGGAAAAATCGAAGCTGTCAATATGAACATGGCCGTTGACACTCTGGCTGCCACCCAGTTAAAAGTTATTGAAATAAAACCGGATAAGTACGATCTGGCCAACTATACAGCTGCCATTGGCGGAGTTGATCCTTATATTGTTGCGGTTATGACTCGGCGTATGGCTGCCATGGTTAACGCCGGCCTTCCCATTACCAGAACCATATCAATTCTTTACGAACAGGAAGAAGACCGCAAGTTAAAATCCACTCTGCAACAAATCCTGCATGATATCCGGATCGGTTCGTCTCTCTCCTGGGCTTTGTCAAAACATCGAAAGATATTCGAAAATATTTACATAAGCATGGTCAAAGTAGGAGAAACCACGGGTGAAATGGGAGGTATGCTGGAAAGGCTTGCGGATTTTCTGGAAAAAGACATCCGTATAAAACGGCAGGCAAAATCCGCTCTTACCTACCCGGCCTTTATTTTTACATTTTGTATTGCCGTTGTGGGCGCAATTTTTGTTTATGTGTTGCCCGGTATGCTGGATATGTTTGAGGGAATGAACGCCGAGTTGCCTCTGCCCACAAAAATCATGATTGCAATTGTAAAAACCACCAAGAATAGATATGTTCAAATTGGCGTTGTGATGGGTATTTTCTATTATGCCATTTATTTTAAGGACTGGCTTAGAACCGCTCACGGCAAATATAGGTTTGACCGTTTCAAATTGACTATTCCCGTGGCAAAAGATATTAACAAAAAATTTCTTATAAGTAATTTCACCCGGGCAATGGGAGTTTTGCTGAATTCCGGTGTCCCACTCACCAAATCTCTGGAAGTATTAATGGATTTTATCGATAATGAATATTTCAAGCAGGTTATAATTCAACCTACCTATGACCGTATCCGCGAAGGAGAAGCTCTATCTGAAATCTTCATCGATCTGGATTTCTTTCCTAAAATGACCACCCAGATGATTTCTGTAGGAGAATCTACCGGTGAATTACCCCTCATGCTGGATAAAATCGCCATCTTTTATGACCAGGAAATTCAATACGCCATGGAAGCTTTTCTTGTTATGCTTGAGCCAATAATGATTGGTTTTCTTGGTATGGTGGTATGTTTTGTCCTTCTGGCGGTATTCATTCCCATGTACTCGGTAATTATGAACATGGCATAATTTCTGGTTCACCCTCTCTTTATATTGCCTTTACACCATCTGACATTTCAGGAGCACTTAATGGATAAAAAAATTCATATACAGAAAAAACAGGAATTGAAAGAAATTTCCAGCCAGATTAATCATAGAATAACTGAGGTTTTTGGCAATTATGTTACCGAACTGAATTTCTCTTATATAGATCTTTTTACCGTTCTTTTTTATCAACAGATGAATCAAAAAGTAAAAGAACCCGATTGGTTCGGCAGAGACCGGTTGATTATATCAAATCTGGCTACCCTGCCTTCACTATTCAGTGTTATGGCAAACCTGGGATACGTCAGCTGGAAAGATTGCCGGGACCTGGTTGTGGGGTTTTCTAAATTCTTTACCAACCCCAATTTGAGCCTGTCCCAATATCCTGGAGTAGATTTTATCTCTAACTCTCCCTACATCGGCTCCATTCAGGCTTTGGGTTACTCCCTCCTGGGCAGACAGGCCAAACCGGGGTTCAGGGTTTTTCATGTGATTTCCGATCAACGAAACAAAGCTATGCAGGAAGTGGCAGTTACAACTGCAAAATCAAAGATTAATAATCTTTTTACAATTCTGCCCGGGCTGTCCATGGAAAAAAGGGCATCAGGATTCCATTTCTGGTTTTCCATGGGCTGGCAATTAGAAGAAATCCGTTTCGATGGCCTGGGCTTCATATACGATGGCTTCAACAGGGTGGAAAGAATTAAGAATTTGAAACAAAAACCCAGAATCTTTATAGGTTAAAATTACGATAACCCGTTATTCCCACATAGAAATTGAGAACATTTGGAACGATAACGCCCTATATGAACGTTGGCTTAAAGTTGAAAAGCTCGTTTGCCTGGGCCTTGCAAAAGCAGGCAGGATTCCCGAAACCCCAGCTTTATTTATATCCCAGAACGCCACTTTCCAACCTCAGCGTATTTGTCAAATCGAAAAAGAAACTCGCCATGATGTGGCTGCTTTTGTAAAAGCTGTGGGTGAGACTATTCCCGGATATGAGCAACATTTTCACTGTGGCGTAACATCTACCGATATAGTAGATACAGCCCAGGCCCTGGCTTTAAGGGAATCCACTCAAATTATCATCGATTACCTTACCAAATTAATGGACATTATAAAAAAACAGGCATTGAAATACAAGAACACGCCAATTATAGGAAGGACTCATGGAGTTCATGCTGAGCCTGTCACCTTTGGGCTTAAATTTCTTTTATGGCTTTCAGAAGCTGAACGAAACCTGAAAAGGCTCAATAATGCAAAAGAAGGAGTTTCTGTGGGTTGTATAAGCGGAGCAGTGGGCTCTTATGCTTTTATTCCCCCGGAAGTTGAAGAATTTGTTTGCAGGGAATTAAAGTTGACTCCTGCTAAAATATCAACCCAGGTAATACAGAGGGATCGCCATTGTGAGCTTGTTTTTTCGCTTGCCCTTATGGCATCGCTTTGTGAAAAGATTGCCCAGGAAATGCGTCATCTTCAGCGTACCGAGGTTAGAGAGGTTGAAGAAGGTTTCCATAAGGGGCAGAAGGGCTCCTCTGCAATGCCACACAAAAGAAACCCCATTAATTTTGAACAGGTTTGCGGGCTGGCGCGAATTCTGCGAGGCAACCTACTGGCTTCCCTGGAGAATATCCCCCTCTGGCATGAAAGGGATATTTCCCACTCCTCGGTAGAAAGAATTATTTTACCTGATTGTTTTCACCTGAGCCTGCACCTATTAAAAAAAATAACCCGGTTGCTGGAAAACCTCAGGGTCTATCCTGAACATATGCAGAAGAATATTGAAACCAGCCGGGGTTTGATATTTTCCCAGAAACTTCTTCTTGAATTATGCGAAAAAGGTTTGTCCCGTGAAGATGCATATAGTATAGTCCAGAGCCTGGCAATGGAAGTGTGGGAAAACCCTGTCTTAAATTTTGTTGAACTGGCAAAAAAAGAACCACTCATTACCCGGCAAATTTCCACCAGAAGACTGGCGGAAATTACCAGGCTTGATATTTTTCTGAAACATATTGACGATATTTATAAAAGGTTTGATTTATAACAAATTCATAAAGTTTCAGCTACTTATGGTTTCTCAAATTGAAGTCGAAAGCAGAAAAAGCATCTCACTTACACAGCTACCATCATCATTCCAGTAAGAAATAGTGCAGAAACCCGGAACATAACTAGTGTTAAGCAACGTGGCGCTTTCTGTATCCTCAAGGTATTCTGTTTCCCAGAAGTCTATCACATCTCCATAGTCCGCTATGTTGTCATGTTATGTATATGTCAAGTTGTCGGCACAATTTTTCTGTTTCTTGTTTTGAACATTGTGAGGTTTGGAAGAAACCGTGGCAATCTCAGTATAGAGCGGGTTGGTTCCATACCCATTTACCTTGCGTCTGTGAGCAGCCGGATCTTTCGCTGTTTTCCCTGGTTACGATGCGAACAATATATTCCCCAATTCCAAATTGGGGCGAATGATATATTCTCCAATTCCAAATTGGGAGATATCGCCACGCATCCTGCGGATGCTCGTGATGACGGCACTTGTGTAGATTTTGTTTTTTTTCAACAATTGTTGAAGTTTTTTGGGAATTAGTATAACTGAAATCAGAAATGATTCCGCAATGTATAAAATCCTCAAGAAGAACAGAATGTACTTAGCGATTGTTATATCAGAATATAGCAATAAAAAAAATCGACAGATAAAATGAAAAATTAGAAGAATGGAGGATGAAAATGTTCTGGAACCAGTTATTTTCTGTTTTAATTGGTGGAATAATCGGGTTCTTCCTGAGTATTGTTTCCCAGAAGATTGGATTTACCTGATTATTTTTATGTAACCCCTATCTTGCCACTTTTTTCGGTGGCCTGTTGGGGTTTTTGTCCGCCGGCGGCGGGCTCTAATCAATTAAGATCCGTTTCAACTCAGTCAGGGTGGTAAATCCTCGTGCCACTTTAATCAAGCCATTGTGGTATAGTGAATTCATGCCGCTTCTTTTGGCTTCAATCTCCAGATCTGCCCGTTTGATATTTTTGCTTATATGGGCTTTAAAGCTTTCATCCACTGGCAAAAACTCATAGATACCAATCCGTCCCCGATACCCGGTTTGAAGGCAGTTGGAACAGCCTTTTCCCACCACACAATCATAAGGCCCATCTATCTGGTATTTATCAAATTCATCCAGCAGGTCCTGGCTTGTTTCAACCGTTTCCCGGCAATTGGGGCATATTTTTCGTATAAGCCTCTGAGAAATAACCCCAATTACCGATAAAGCCAGATAACTGGACTCGATATTCAGGTCTCGAAGCCTGAAAATTACATCCACGGCATTTCTGGCATAAATTCCTGCAAGAACCAGGTTGCCTCTCAAGGCAGAGTTTATAGAATTTCTGGCGGTATCAGGGTTGTCAATTCTGCTGATCATCATGACATCGGGCACATGTTTCATTGCTATGTTGATAGCTTCGGGAAAATCCATATTGAACTGGGGGTTAACCTGAATTTGATTGATACTATCAAGAGAAGCTTCCACTGGATCTTCCAGGGTAATAACATTTATTTCCGGCCTGGATTTATAGTTTATCAGCGAATACAGGGTGGCGGTAAGGCCGTTACCCGAGGGCCCGGAAACAACAAATAAACCAGATCGGTGTTTCAAAGTTTCTTCAATTTTCCCCAAATCTTTTTCAGTAATACCCAATTCGGCAATGGGTTTTATGAGCTGGCGTTCATCAAGAAATTTCAATACCAGCCTTTCGCCGTGAAAGGTGGGAAGACATCCCACTCTAATGGACATTTCTCTTTCCCAGACTTTGACTGTAAATGAGCCCTCCTGGGGGACATGTCTTTTTTCAAGTTTCAAATCTGCCAGGCTTTTTACCAGAGTGTAAATCTGGGGCTCCATGGTCCTGGGCAAGGTTACGGTATCAGCAATTACGCCATCAATACGAATTCTCACTTTAACGTTATTTTCATAAGTTTCTATGTGTAAGTCAGATGCCTGGCGGTTGATGGATTTTGCCAGGACCCGATGAAACCAGTCCAGGGTATCGGGATCTATCATCTTGATTAACCTCAGAAAATCTTCATTTTCCAACCTGGGAATTTTTATATCTTTTTCGGTTACCTGGGTATAAAGCAGGTGGATACAGGTCATGATGTCTTCGGTATCAGCCAGCAGGGGAATTATCTTTTTGCGGGTTTTCAACTCCATCTGTTCGACTAGGTATAAATCGGTGGGATTTTCCATTGCCACCGAAAGAGTGTCGCCTTCCAAATTCACAGGCACCACTTTATTCTGGTTTACAAAGGAAAAATTGAAAAAACTTGCCAACTCCTGGGGTAATTCAATATCTTTGAGCTGAATAGAATCTACTTTCATTCTTCTGGCTCTTTCTTTCAGGGCTTGTATTTTTCTGTTTTCCATAATCCTACCTCCATCAGGGCAAAAACAAATGCCGGGTTAACCCGACATTTTCACTCAGCTATTCTTCATTTTCAGGAGTTTCAGTCTTCATTTCGTTTTTTTCCTTGGTATTTTCTTCATCTTCAGTAGTTTCAGGCCTGGAGGGTTCCAGAGATTTCAACAGGCTCATCATGGTTATCATAGCTTCCTGGTCATTTCTCATCTGGGCTACTTCTATTCCCATCTCCAATGTCTTTTTGGCTTCATCCTTGTTTCCCATCTCAATCTGAAGCTCGGCTAATACCGGGTAATATCTGGTTTCACCCGGGTTCAGCTCTATTGCTTTGCTGATATTATCCAGGGCAGATTTCATATCTTTTTCCTCGTAATTAATCTGGGCCATAAGGGCATAGTAAATGCTTTCCTCGGGATATTTCTGCATCCCTTCCTTTACCAGGTTTCTGGCTTTTTCAAGTTTATCGGTAGATAAGTAAGCGCCTACCAGGGCTTTTCGGTAAAGGCTCATTTTTGGGTTTAATTCCATTGCTTTTTCAAAATGAGGAATCGATTTTTCAAAATCATTGCCTGCAACATGAACCAGCCCCAAATTGTAATAGTTATGGGCATTATCGGGTTCGCCGGCAATTTTTTCTTCCCATTCTTTTACTGCTTTTTCAAGCTGTTCTTTTTTGGTTTCGGTTACAACTTCTCCTTCGGGAACTTTTTCAGGCTGGGTTGGGGGGGCTTTGGTCAAAGTTGCGGCACCAACAAACAGAAATGTGGTACCTATAAAAGCGATTATTACAATCCAGGCTACCGAATTTTTAAATTTTTCCATGGGGTTACCGGATTTTAATGATAACTGCTTTTCCTTCTTGCGTTCTCTAAGCTCCCTCAATTCTTTGGGAGTCAGGTTGGTAGCTTTTTTCATTTATTAAAAACCTCCGTAATTATGTCCATTTTTTTCGAGATATTTCCACAGAATAACCCTTTTTCCTTTTGAATTGCCATTAACAGGTTATAATTTCAACATTTCCAGGAAACTTTCCAGTCTTATTCTGGTTCTTTCCCTTAATTCTTCAGGTTTATCGCCTTCCAGAGTCAGAACGGGAGTGGAAACAGCCTGTTTGAGAGAGTTATCATAAATTTGATGATGGCAAAACGATTGAATATAATGAATCATTCCTTCTATCCGTCTTTTTTTTATCTGCTGGTTAATATCCTTTATTCTCATCTCATAAGAATATGGGTAAGTATAACTCAAATATTGTTCCACAACGTTTTCAGATTTGCCCGGCATTGCAAACTGTCGCTGCATTTCATTAAATACTATACGGGTATCCAGTTTTTCCAGGGTAGAATAAAAATCGGAAAAAATCGGAGGGACACCGCAGAAACCAAGCCTGGTTTTCTGAGAAAAGGGTTCTCGCTTCCGGGCTTCTTCTAGAAGTTGATCCAACTTTTCCCCGTATTTGTCAGGGTCCTGTTCAAAATCGCTGCAGGAAATCAATGCCAGATGATTTTCCATTCCGGTAATACGGTTTTCTTCCCAGGACAGACGATCAATTTCCAATGCCTTTTTTCGAATTCTGTCCAATTTTACCCTCCATTCCTCGGTTTCTCGCCTCTTTACACCAAAAATACTTTCCAGTTGTTCTATGGAATGATTCAGTTCAACAGGGTTCCTCTGATAAGGGTAGGAAAAATTAATGATTTTAATTCCCTGATTCTTCAACAGGTTTAACATTGCCAGGGTGTTGGAACAATCTCCCTCGGTTACAGCTACCACTGTTTTTATATCGGGATTTTGTAAAATTGCCGAATAAATACCCTTGACCCAGGAACAAAGGTTGCGTGGCAGGCCAGCCAACTCGGCTTCCCTTACCATCTTTCCGGGCTCGCCGGCAGTAATAAATATATTATTTAAATCCACAGCTACATTTTGTGAAGCATAGATTACTTCCACAGGAATGGTGGTGGTTATTCCAATTTTCTCCATTAATTTAACCTTAATATCTACATCAGTTACTTTGGAAATATCCGCTTAAAAACTTAGCGACGGATAAATCCGCCGCTTAATAAAGTGGTAAGAATTATTAACTTTATTGCTGGAACCAGCCAAAGAGATCTTCTTCGCTGGGCTCTTCCTCTTCCTCAGTTTTCTTGTCAGCCTTTGCTTCGCCTTCATCACCTTCCACTTTTCCGGTTCCAGTGGAAAGATAAGCTTCGGTGCTGATGGCAAACATGGCGTCGGTGAGAGTTTTTGTATCTTCCTTGATCTTGTCAAGATCGTAAGTCTGCAGGGACATTCTGAGCCTGTCGATACAATCTCTGAGTTTTCTCTGCTGTTCCAGGGGTATCTGATCTGAAAGTTCACGAAGGGTTCTTTCAGCAGTATCAATTTCAATATTAGCCTTGTTTCTGACCTGGGCCTCTTCACGGCGCTTTGCGTCTTCCTCAGCATAAACCGCAGCTTCCTTCACCATTCTCTCAATTTCTTCCTGTGAGAGGTTGGTGGGAGATTGAATAGTAATTTTCTGCTTGTTGCCTGTGGCAAGGTCTTTTGCCGACACATTTACAATTCCGTTGGCGTCAATTTCAAAGGTAACCTCGATTTGAGGCACTCCCCGCGGCGCAGGAGGGATATTTCTTAATTCGAAACGGCCCAGGGATTTATTGTGAGATGCGATTTCACGTTCACCCTGCAGCACGTGTACTTCCACTACAGTCTGCCCGTCGGCGGCAGTGGTAAAAATTCTGGATTTAGAACAGGGAATCTGGGTGTTTCTTTCTATCAGCGTTGTAAACACCCCCCCCACAGTTTCAATACCCAGTGAAAGTGATGTGACGTCCAGCAACACAATATCTTTAACTTCTCCTGCCAGAATAGCGCCCTGAATTGCAGCGCCCATTGCCACAACTTTGTCCGGGTCAATTTCCCTGCTGGGTTCCTTGCCGAACATGGTCCTGACCTTATCCTGAACCGCAGGCATACGGGTTGAACCGCCTACCAGAAGGACACGGTCTATCTGCTGCTGTCGCAGGTTGGCATCTTCCAGCGCCCTGCTTGCCGGCTCCTCGCATTTATCCACAAGATCCTGGGTCATTTCCTGGAATTGGCCTCTGGAAAGTTCCAGGTCCAGATGTTTGGGGCCGGTAGCATCGGCGGCAATAAAAGGAAGGTTGATTTTTGTTGCCAACTCAGTGGAAAGGGCAATCTTGGCGCCTTCTGAAGCTTCCTTCAAACGCTGCATTGCCACACGGTCGGTCCTTAAATCTATGCCATTGGCTTTTTTGAACTCGTCAACCAGCCAGTCCATAACTCTCTCGTCCCAGTCGTCTCCACCCAGACGCATGTTACCGGCAGTGGATTTTACCTCAAATACACCACCGCCAAGCTCTAGAATAGATACATCAAAAGTTCCTCCCCCAAGGTCCCACACCAGGACGGTTTCTGTGGCGTCCAACTTGTCCAGCCCATAGGCCAGTGTTGATGCTGTAGGCTCGTTGATAATTCTGATTACCTCCAGGCCTGCGATGGTTCCGGCATCCTTGGTGGCCTGGCGTTCTGAATCGTTAAAATAGGCGGGAACAGTAATCACAGCTTTTTCCACGGGAAAACCCAGATAGGATTTAGCGTCGGTTTTACATTTCTGCAAAATCATGGCGGAAATTTCCTGGGGGGTATATTCTTTATCGTCAATTTCCACCTTGTAATCGGTTCCCATCTGCCTTTTTATGGAAATGATTGTTCGTTCAGGGTTACTTATTGACTGACGTTTGGCGATTGATCCAACCAGCCTTTCTCCGGTTTTGGAAAAACCCACCACCGACGGGAAAAGATAGCCTCCCTCGGCGCTGGGAATAACCGTAGGCTCTCCACCTTCAACAATTCCAACCACTGTATTGGTCGTCCCTAGATCTATGCCTACAACTTTATTAGTCATCTGGTCCCTCCTAATGTTACCAGTAAAAAAACTGTTACTTAATATATATCAAGGAAGACATCAATTATCCTGTTTTTTTTATATAAATTTAACATTTTTTGTTTATTCATCATATAAATTCATCTCGGAAAAATCCTCATCATTTTCAGCTTTTTCCGTTTTCAGAGATTCTTCTGCTGGTTCTCTTACTGCCTCAGCTTTAACCTTTGTTTTGTCCGGCATGTTTCTTTCAATCGGCCTGGAATCAACTTCAGGTTCATCTTTCACAACCGCCGGTTTTTCGATAGTTTTCTTTGGTTCTTTTTCCATGTTTTCTTCTTTTAAAGGTTTTTCCTCTTCACTGGCGGGTACTTTTTCGTTTTTCGGAACTTCTTCTTTTTTCAAATGCTGCTTTATTTCATCCTGCAGGCTTTTTATGGAATCATCCACAGGCTCTTTTTCCCCGTCTTCTTCTTCATCTTCTTCCTCAAAAACCGGAATCGGTTCATCCAGAACCCACTTGGGATTATCTGAAGTCTGAACCTGGGTTGGCCGCATTACCTTTTCACCCAGCATATAACCTTTTCTTAAAACCATAGTAACCATACTGTCGGGCATATCGTCCACGCTCTTTCTCATCAGGGCTTCATGGTAGAAGGGGTCAAAAGATTTCTCCAAGGCGGGGATTTCCTTGATTTCAAACTTCTTCAATATCTTGCCGAATTCTTCATGGATTAACTGGAACCCCTGAATAATAGCCATCACGTTGGCAGTGTTCCTGGAGGCATCCAGGGCCCGGTCGAAATTATCTACCACTGTAAGCAGTTCCAAAAAAACTTTTTCCTTGGACTCAACTACAAGCCTGTCCACTTCCTTCTGCTGGCGGGTACGGAAATTCTTGAAGTCCTCCCGCAAACGTTTCATCTGATGTTCAAGACGAGTAATTTCCTTGTCTTTCTGCTCCAGCTCAGCCTGGTATTTACGCACTTCCTTTTCAGAAAAAAACTTGGTCTGTATATCAATCTCGTCGGATTCATACAATTCCAATATACGGGTTTTATTGGGGTCGTCATCCTCGCTACGGTGTTTACTGGCTTCCACCACTTCTTCCAGTAAACGGGTGTTATTTTTTAAACTTTGAACTTTTTTCCGGGCAAGATCCAGGTCGGTAGCTTTTTTAGCTACTTCATCTTCCAGTATTCGCGCTGCGATTCTATACAAACCCACCAGCACAGAATGATCTAACTGGCCCCGGGAAAGAATTTCTGAAAACCTTGGCTTCAGAAAAGATAGAAAACGATTATTCATAATAAGATTGCCAAAAAACCGAATCTCTTTTTCAAGGGGAATTCTTTTTAAACCAGACAGCATATTGTCAACTTCAGATTTAATAGCCTGGTTGCCGGCGCCGTCCTGCTCCGCCCGGGCTACCTTGGAATATAATGCCAGTTGTTCGTCCATATCGTTTAAAAAACGGTCTTTTACAGGAACTTTCTGAGGGGCGGGTTTGGCAGGGCCGAATTTTTCACCCTTCTTTATCTTGCTCATCAGGCTGTCTATTTTTCCCCGCAAAAGGCTGATCTCGCTGGGTATTTTTTCGTTTTTTTCCGGCTGGCCTTCTTCTAAATCTTCTTCTTCTTCCAGATATGGAATTTCCATGGAATCCTGTTCTTCTTCATCAACAGGTGTATCTTCTTCGGTTTCCCTACCTTCAAGACGGGAAAAAACCCGGTCCTCCAGATCATCGCTGATAGATAAATCACCGATTTTACTCGATTTTCCTGCAGGCTTTTCTTTCTGAAAAAGCTCCTCGCGGACCCTTACTCTTGGCTCATTTTTCTTCTTCTGATTTTTTCTGACAATTTCCAGATCCTGTTCTATCTCAGACATAATTGCCGAATTTATATCTTCCTGCTCCATTTCGCCGGTATCATATTCTTCTTCGTTTTTCCTTTTTGCCATTATTTTCTACCCTCTAATCTTATAATCTACAGTGAATTTTCATATCCAGTATTATAATTGCCTTCAAACACCCTGGTTTCTTTCATTTTTATAATTGTATTAATTCTTAAAATAGCTCTGGCTACTTCAACCGCTGCTTTCAAAGCATGCATTTTTACCGGGGCAGGGTCCAGAATATTCTGTTCTTTCATATCGTCAACTTCTCCGGTATCACAGTTCAAACCCAGGCTGTAATTTCCGGTGCTGTTCTGGGCTGCCAGAATTTCTTCCACTTTTTCCAATGGGTTAAATCCTGCGTTCAGGATAATCTGATACATGGGCTTTCTCAAGGCTTCCACTACACAATCTATGCCAAATGCCACCATTCCCTTGACTTTGCTGCGATAATCCACTAATTTATGAGATATTGCCAACTCGGTGGCGCCGCCGCCTGCCACTACACCGCCTTTTAAAGCGGCCTGAACAGCAGAAGCTGCGTCGAATGCAATCCTTTCCTTTTCTTCCAGAACCTCCAGGGTAGGCGCCCCAACAATAAAAGTGGCGGTAGGTGAACCCTTGCCTCTTATTATTCTAATATTATTCAATTTCAAATTCCACATGACCTTTTCAGCCTGGCCCAACCAGCTTTTTATTTCCTCTGTACTTCTGCTCAGGCTGGCAGTTTTCACAGCTACTGCGCCGGTTTGCTGGCATATTTTTTTCATCTGGGACCATGAAACCCTGGTAACTGCCATAACACCGGAATTGGTGAGTAATTCTTCTGCCGGGGAAGAGATGCTTTTTTCAATAAACACAGCTTTGATTCCCAGGTCGATTATTTTCTGGACATTTTTCATGAATTCTTCCTGTTGCTGGATATATCGTTGAAATCCAATTTCTGTATTCAAACTTCCTTCTCCGGGTTTTTCAACATCCAGCCAATCTCCCACACAAAGAATAAGGGGGTTTTCTAAAACTGCGGGTATTGCCTGGTTTACCGGCCGTTTTTTTACTATAATTCCTTCGAATAACTCATTTTGAGCCCCTTCAACTCCGTTGATAATTTCCTTGAATTTGAAAGAAGGGTCAAGGAGTCTTTCTTTTCCCAGCAGCTGGGCGGCCCTGGTAACTTTCTCTGCAACGTCGTTATCTCCACGCCCGGCAATCAGCGCCACGCTTCTTATGGGGTCATCTGCCATAGAATCCAGGTGAATAGTACGCTTCTGCATTTCTTCCATGGCAAAATTAATTCCCTGGTTAATGCCATCAATTACCCTGGTTACGGGGACTCCCTTTATTATATGGTTCAGGCCCTCGGAAATAAGGGTGCCGGCCATAATAACTGCAGTGGTGGTGCCGTCGCCTATTTCTTCGTTCTGTGAGCGTGCAATGTTAATGACCATTCGGGCGGCGGGGTGAGAAACATCCATTCTGTCCAGAATGGTAACTCCATCATTGGTAATAATTATATCTCCTGATCGGTCCACCAGCATGGTGTCCAGCCCCTTGGGCCCGATTGTCCCCTCCACGGCGCCGGTTATTGCCCGCACCGCCGAGGTGTTGGTTATGAGTGCGTTCAGCCTTTCGCTTACTTCGGTTTTGCTTTGGGGCGTATTTTCTTTCAAAACTTCCTCCGTATCAACTGTTTGCAATTGCTGTGATTTTTCTGCTGAAAATAGTTGCGAAATTTCTTACAACTGGAATGATTCTTTGATAGGGCATGCGTGTGGGCCCCAGAACCCCTACCGTTCCAATGGAAACATTCCCCAGTTTATAGGTGGCGGTTATAAGAGAACATTCTTCTATGGGCCCCAGATTATGTTCTTTTCCTATATAAACTTTCAACCCCTGGGTATCCAGGGTCTTTTTTAAGATTTCTGCCACGGTTTTTTCTTCTTCCAGTAATTCCATGGTAATTTTCAATTTGCTCAAATTCTGAAACTCGGGAAGCTCCATTAAATTTACAGCTCCGTCGTAAATAAACCTGTCTTCATCCCCCAGAAGGGTTTCCCTGGTTAAAAGGGTTAGATTAGACAAAATTTCTGCGGGCAAATTTTCATTAAACTGAGAGAAAAATTCCATGTGAATATCTCCCAGAAACATTCCCTCCAGCCTGTGATTGAGAATCCGGGTCATTTTTTCCAGGATGTCCTGATTCATGGGGTGTTCCAGGCGTATGAGCTTATTTATAATAGCTCCGGTATTAGTCATCAAAATAATTAAAAGCCGATTGTCTTCCAGAGAAGACATTTTGAGATATTTGAACATGGTTTTTCTTAACCGGGGCGCCAGAATAAGAGATGTATAATGGGTCAAATCGGCGAGTTTCTTGCTGGAATACTCCAGAAGCCGCTGGATCTGGGCATCAAAATTTTCAAACTCTTCCAGAAACAGTTTTACCTCTCTGGGTATATCAATGTTTCTGTTCATTAAAGAATTCACATAGAAACGATAAGCCCTGTCGGTGGGAATTCTTCCCGCCGAGGCATGGGGCTGATGAAGGTAACCCAGTTGCTCCAGCCGTGCCATTTCATTGCGTACCGTTGCCGGAGAAGCCTGAATAGAATATTTTCCGGTTATAATGCCTGATGAAACCGGCTCAGCAAGGGTTATATACTCCTCAATCAAAGCTGTAAGTATATCCTGTTGTCTTTGAGATAAACTATTCATGATTTTCGGAAAAAACTTCCTTTCAACCTCCTTGAAGAAGCATATTTAACAGGTCGTTTTTTGTTTCCTTATAATCCTTTATGAATAAAAGTCAGTTACATATAATATTATATTTTCAGAAAAAAATCAACTTTCTTTTAAATAGCTTTTTGCATAATTCAAATATTTAATTGCCGACTTTCTTATCTTTTCCACTTCTTCCGTGGTAATATTTCTTATTGGGCGCGCCGGAGAACCGAAATAGACTTTTCCTTTTTCCAGAACTTTATTTTCCGGAACCAGGCTGCCTGCTCCCAGAATTACATTTTCCTCAATAACCGCTCCTGATAACACTATTGCCCCAATTCCAATAAGGCAGTTGTTTTCTACCCGGCATCCATGAAGGGTAACCCCATGCCCCACGGTAACATAATCTTCAATGATAAGGGGGTTTCCGTGATCGCAATGCAAAGTAGAATTATCCTGTATGTTAGTATATTCTCCGATTTCTATTCTGTCCACATCGGCCCTGGCGCTCACACCGGGCCATATGCTTGCATAATCTCTGACAAGAAGATGGCCGGCAAGAAACGGGTTTCCGATAATCAGGGCCTTGTAACTTATGTCGGGATATTTATAATTATAGGAAGCAAACATATTTTCACCACTTACTTTCTATTCGTAAAAAAATATTATATAAAATCCGCAAAAACCCTGTTTTAAAATGTTAAAGTAACTTTGAAACGAAATTATAATTTAGAAAGGGAGAAATATTTTCATCACGAATTTTACAAAGTATATATAGAGGCTCTGGATTAAATGAGTAAAAAACCGAACAACAGAAAAACAAATAACAAACCTGAAGGCTCATCGGGTATTTCTGGTTCCCCGAAAAAGAAACATAAGAAAAAAATATCTGTCAGCTTCAGGAAGAAAGACCATACCCTTGAACCGGATCCTGAAACAACTCTTCAGGAAGAAGAGGCTGCTCCTAAACCCAAATATGACCCAGGCTCTCTGTTATCTGAAGAATTATCCAAACCAGATAAAAAAACCAGAAAAGTGGTTTCTTTCAAAGTTTCCAAGGAAGGCCACGATTTTGCGCCCCTGGAAAAATTCGAGGCTGATCATCAAGCTATAGCTGAAGAAACCCCGGAAACCGCCCCAAAAAAAGAAGAGCCTTCCGTTCTTTCCGTTTCAGAACCCTCAGCGCCCCTGGAGGTTCATGAGTTAACTGCCGTGGCCGGCAATATTGAGGTAATTCCTGAAACTCAAACTCCGATTGAAGAGGAAAAGGAAGAAAAAACCGAAGAAGAATTCCTTTCCCCCGATGAATTTATTCAGTTGGAATTGTCAAAAAAGAAGCCTGAAAAAATTGCGCCGGAAACCCAGGAGATAGAGCTTGACACTGAAGAGATGGCTCAACTTGAACATGGATTAAAGTTTGAACCCCCCGATGCTGAAGAAGAGTTTTTATCTCCAGAAGAGATGTGGGAAAAAACCTATGGAGACCGCAAAATTAAAACGCCGGCAGAAAAATTAATACAGGAACAAGTACAAGAGATTCCCCCAGCTATCGAGTTAGAAAAAAAAGAACCTGTAGTTAAAAAAGATGATTATGAGACCGAGGAGTTGCTTCTACCGCCTGAAGAATTGGAAATCAGACCGGTTCTGGCCGGCAAACCGGAGAATGCAATTGAAACATCAATAGAAGCAGATGGAAACAAAGAAACTGCCGAATTGGCTGAATTAGAGACTTATGTTAAGGCAGAGGAAAAAGAAGAAAGTGTTCTGGAGAAGCCTCAGGTTGATCTGTCCAGGCACAGGGTTTTTACACCCAGTGATATAACTGAAGAAGAAAAAATTACAGAAATAGTTCAACTGGAAAATCTTGGCCCTATAACCCAGAAGAAAGATGTATTATCACCGGATGATATTATGGAGTCAGGTGAACTGGAAGAAGATTTTGGAAGCCAGGCTTTGCCTGTTGGGACTGTACTTTCAGAGCAGTATAAAATCATAAAGGTTGTAAAGGAAAGGGCAGATCGAAATACTTATGTAGTAAAAGATATTAAAATTACCGACAAAACCTTGATATTAAAAGAATTTATACCTGGAAAAATGAGTAAGGAAGAATACCGGAGCCGGAGAAACCGGTTTCAGGATAATCTCTGGATTATTCAGAGTTTTGATAACCCCAACCTGGCAAGAATTTATAAGTATTTTACTGAAAATTACCGTGAATATTATGTTATGGAACGGGTGGACGGCCTTACATTGGAGAAGTTATCAGAAATGAATACCCGGCACTTTGCAGAAAAAGAAGTTGTAAGGTGGGGTTTGACTCTCTGCGATACAATTGAATTTTTACACTACCGCCCCAAGCCTTTTACTCTTACTTCCTTAAATCCCAATCAGGTTATGGTTTCCACCGGCGGAGAACTGAAAATAACTAATTATGACATGCAGCGGTTTTTCAATCCCAACCGTACCCTGGAATTTATGCATGATGACCCCACCAGGCTTTACACCGATATTACATACCTTGCCAGGCTGTTATTCTTCCTTTTAACCAAGGAATATTATAAAGAAGGCCGGGAAGTTGAATGGTCTGAGGATGTTTCTGAAAAACTAAGGAAACTGCTGGAAATCACCTGCAGGGAAGGGCAGAAAACCTATGGCGACATAAAGGATTTTCGCCGGAAACTGGAAAAAACCCAGCGGGATGAAGATGAACAGGCTGCCCCAAAAAAATATAATTTTTCTTTCAAACAATTAAATTTTTCTTTTGTAAAAGATTTATACCTTAAATTTATAGACCAGGAGCCTCATTGGCTTTGGCTGGAAGGGACAGCTGTCTTTGCCATAATTGTTTTATTTTTTTTATTTTACCTGGCGGGCCGGGGTTATATGAAACCCTCGGGTATGAACCTGGCTTATGTTGCAGCGGGCCCCAAGCTGGTTCTGGTTAACCAGAAGACCAGGGAAGCAATTCACAGCACAGAAATGCCATATAAAATTAAAGAAGTAATAAAGACCGAGTTAAACTTATTGGTCAGAGAGGAACTGGGGGAGAAGAAACACGAAAAGAAGGAAGTATTAATTATAATTGATGATTCCGGTATCGGCCATATTCTGGATACCAGGGACTTGAAGGAAGTCGATACATTCAGTATGGAAAAGGCACCGCAACAATTAATACTGGATGAAGACAAGAAAATCCTGTATGCTCTGTATCCCGGCGATGCCACCATAAAATTGATTGATATGGAAACCTTGAAAGTAAAAGATATATTTCCCGTGGGGCTGGAACCAACTTACATGTTATTAAGGAAAAAAACCGGTGAAACCGGCGCTGAAAAGGCAGAAAAAAAGCCTGTCGAATGGCCTGAAGAGTTTTTAATTGTGGGGATAGGAAATGGAAGCCAGGTTGCATTTTTTGAAACCGATAACGGTAAGATGTTCAATCGAATGGGAATTGAAGGCAAGCCGGGGCCCATGTTGTTTTCCCAGAATCAGGAAAAAATTTATCTGCTAACCACAGATACTGGTAAAATATTAAAAATAGATTATAAGAAATTAAAAACGCAAAATGCTTACAAAGCTTTTTCAGGGAAAAACCCCACCAGCATGGCAATGGTTCCCTTTGATAACGATTTGTGGCTGTCTTTAACCGGGGAGAACAAAATACAGGAATTTCAGTTGGATACAGATAAAGTTGGTGAAGAGCTGACGATTCTGGAAAACCCGGGGAAAATTTATTATAACCGCGCCTATGATGAATTATGGATTTTTAAGAACTCGCCTCCTCAGGTTATAATTTATAATCTTGAGAATAAAAATCAGAGCATTATTGATTTAGACAATATACCATCATCGTTAACAGAATTCTGAGCATGGACGTTTTAGAACTATGAATATATAAGAAATAAAATATAAGTTGTAGGGCAAATGGAGGATGTATTCACTGAAATAATACTGTAAACTATATGTTGGAATGGAATAGAAAAAAATTGAATATTCGTTAAGAAGCTTCCTTAAAATAAAGAATTCGCTCTGGAGGTGTCGCATGCTTAACAGGCTGAAACGAGCTACGGGGCTCTCTATAATCGAAGTTCTGGTTTCCTTTGGTATTCTTGCCTCGGGCATACTTGCAATAATTGGAGTATTCCCCCAGGCCTACAATGTAAACAACGACAACTGGGTAAACACCCAGGTAACAATCCTTGCCCAGCAGACCATGGATAATATCCTGGCTGACAATTCTTTTATTTCCACAATTCCTATCGAGGTTTCCCCTGTTCCTGAACATATTCCCAGGGACAAAAGCGGAGACCCCCAGGGTTTTGTTCGTTACTGGGGTGAACCCGACCCCGGAGGAAACACTAATATTCAAATTATCAAGGTCCAGGTTCAATGGATTGAGGATGGAAGAACAAAGAATTATGTTTTATCCAGCGCAGTAGTTCCTTAAAAAACAGAGGTTATTTTATGATAACTAGAAAAAAATATAAAAAAAACGGTTTCACCCTGGCTGAATTACTGGTTGCCGTTGCAACCTTTACTTTGCTGATGCTTACACTTACCAGCAGTTTCTTGCTGGGGGTAAGGTATATGAAGAAGACGGAAGCTGCCAGCAATGCCCAGATTACCGCAAGAAATATTTCTTTTGCCATTGTCAGTGAATTGCGGCAGGCCTGCCCTAACCCAGCTGCCGGAAATACCGGATATCCATCCATCTATCCATCGGTGGATCCCACAGCTATTCTTCAACCCAACGCTAATAACCATACTTCCAATTACATATTGTTCACCGAACCCGATTTTTCCGATTATGATCCCGCAGCTGCAGGTTTCAACCGGTTTGACCCCGACATTTATCAGCAGGTCAAATATTATGTTCAGGATAACGTTCTCTACAGAGAAGTCAGGAAAATAAGCGGTGGAAACCTGCAAGCTCCGGTAACAACCCCCTTGGCTGAACCGGTAAACGGAACCATACAACTTCAATTCAACTACATAACAGCCAGAACAGTAGAAATTATTATTACGGTTGTGGAAAACCAGGGTGACGAAACAGAAACTTCCTATACATCCAGTACCCACGTAAGTATTATGGTGAATTAGGCAGGTGTTTTTATGAAGAAAAAAATCATTAAAAATCAAAAAGGCGTGGCGATAATACTTACTCTTTTATCGCTGTTGCTTTTATCAATTATAGGCTTTGGGCTGATTTCAGTGGGTACTTCCCAATCCAGGGCAGTGAGAAATATCCAGGATTCCAATAATGCCTATTATATGGCTCGAACCGGAGTGGCAAGAGCCATGGCTGAATTGGAAACCAACTATACCTGGATGACGGGAAAAGACGATTATTATGAGCTGAACATGGGAGAAAACGGCAAATACACAGTTGATGTATGGGCTCCCGCCGGCAATATGGATCCACTTGCGACCAGCAGGATATGGAAAATAGTTTCTACCGGCGAATATAACGGCTCTGTCAGAACCCTGGAAGCCTGGGCAAAGTATGAATCTTTCGCCCTGTTCTGTTATTTTACCGATTCGGAGAAAATAGGGTCCACTACAATATGGTTTACCGATAGCGATTATCTGGATGGAAGGGTGCATACCAACGGATACTTCAGTATTTACCAGACACCATATTTTACAAACAAGGTAACCAGTTATAACAGATACGACAGCAAGTATGACCGGCCCAACCGTAGATATAAGCAGAGCGGTTATCAGTATGATCCCCAGAAATTCTATCGTTATTACAATAATTACGATAACGATATACCTACGGGTGGGGATGATTTCAGTTTTGCCGGAGGCGAACCCGAAATTGAGTTGCCCTATGATACCAGCCTTATTGAAGCCAATGCCAACAAAAAATACAATGGAGACGTTTATATCTGGTTTCTGGACAGCGGAAAAGCCAAGGTCAGGTATTACAATTCAGGCTGGCGGGAAGAATATATTTCTACCCAGAACCTTATCCTTCATGCCAGTGACGATATTTTCATCAAGGGGGGAAAGGTGAGAGGAAGCGTAACTCTGGGCTGTGGAGATGACATTTTTATTGAGGACAGTTTTGAATATGTTGATAAAAATGTAGATGTAATGGGGTTGGTGGCTGATGACGATATAGTTATTACTACTGATAAATATACAGTGGACGACCTTACCCTTCATGCAATAATGATGGCATTAAATGGGTCCTTTTATGTGAAAGATTATAATAAGGGAAACCCCAGAGGCTTGCTGAGCATATACGGAGGGCTTATACAATATGAACGGGGCCCGGTAGGTACTTTCCGGTCAGGATACGGTACGGTTACTGGTTATGACAAGGATTACCGATATGATCCGAAACTGTTACTGACCCCGCCTCCCAATTTCCCGAATACAGGAAACCTGGAATTGTTGAGCCTGAAAGACAGCGGAGCTTTTTATGAATAAGGAGCATAACATGACAAAACCTGATAATGATCTGAACGAATTGATAGCTTCTGCAGAAAAAAGTGTTGAAGCGCAAAAGGAAGCCAGGAAAGAAGACATCAAGGCAATTTCCAGAGGCGAAGAGGCTAAAACAGCAACTGTAAAAGAAAAGACTGCAGGCAACTGGGAAGATTGGTCTCTGGACAAATTTTATGAGGAAACTCCCCAGGACAAACAGATTAAAAAAGTAAAAAAAATACTTTCAACGGGAGTTTTAATTCTGGTTTGTGTTTTCGCCCTGTTGTTCATACTCATATCTAACGATTATAAAGATGGTCAGAAAGAAAGATTACCCTTATCCAACCGTGAATATATAACTGAATCTCAGTCAAAGGTTGTAAAATATTCTGACGGCCCCCGCCTGCCCGGATATGAGAACGGTGTACTTTATCATAACGGCGAAGCTTCTGCAGAATGGGATTCATCTGAGCCTTCTCCGACAAAAAAGGAAAGGCCGGAAAAAGAAAAACCTGCAGAATGGAAAACCAGCTTGAAGGAAATGACCACTGTTGATACCGACCGGGAAGGCAATATTCTGAAATACCAGAATTCACAGGGAGAAATAATTATAATTCAATAATCCCCTGACTTATTAAACGGAGGAAATATGTTTACCACAAAAACCAGAAGAGGTTTTTCTCTACTTGAAATACTTATTGTAGTTTCCCTGCTTTCAATTCTGTTGGGAATGGGGGTAAATGCCCTGATGAAAGGGCGGAGGCGTACCCAGGTGAGAATGGCAGCCAATGAAATGAAAGCTGACCTGGAATTTACCAAAAGCCAGGCAAAGGCTGAAAATGCGGACATCTATTTCAGTTTCAATTCACCAATTAATGCTTCTAATGGATATACCATCAGTGATTCTGAAGGGAACACCCTTAAAAATGTCACCTTCGAAGGCAGTGCAATCGCAGACTACACAGGTTTGTCAGACACCGAGCTCTATTTCAAAAGCAACGGCTCAACTAACGCAGATGGAACTATTCTTATAACTGATGGCGATGCTGTTTATGAAATTTCAATCACCCAGGGCACTGGCATGATAAAGATGGCCACAGTGGATAATTAATTCCAGTTATTTGTTTTTAATTATTACCGGGGTTCCCACTTTTACCTGGTTATACAAATCCCTGGCATCCCCGGGGTTCATTCTTATACAACCTGCCGAACTTCTTTTTCCTATTCCCCCAAGTTTTGTTGCATGAATTTCTATGCAGCCGCCGGTGTAACCCTTTGCCCGGTCTGTTTCGTTGGGGTAATCCAGGCACATTACCACTGCTTCACTGCCACCGTAACCGTCGGTCCATAATTTTTCCGATGAATAACCTACATTGGGATCAGTGGTGAAAATATTGTCAGGGCCGCAGAATGCCTTGCCGTCTTCAATCAAATGCCCTCCGTCGGTTTTGGCAAAACGGGAAGCTTTCCATATAATTCTGTAATTCCCCAGGGGAGTCTTTCTGTCCCCTTCTCTGGTCTTCCCTGTCCCGTTTGATCCTATGCCCACAGGGTATTTTTTTATAACCTTGCCTTTTCTGTCATAAAGCTTCAAGTAATAATGATGGCAATAGACTACAATCTTTTTTCCGGTGGCTGTATTGTCAGCCCATATCAGTATGGGGGAAAATAGCAAAACAAATATTAATATAAAGAAAAGAAACCTTATTTTTGCCATTTTTCCTCCTGAAGATTTTTGGGTTCATTAATAACCAGGGCAAAATCAGGTAATATTCAGTGATTCCGCCTCGGCGATAAATTCGGAAGGGTTATCAAAATCCTTGTAAACAGATACAAAACGCAGATATGCAGTATTATCGAGCTTTTTAAGCTCCTGCATCACAATATCGCCAATAACCTGAGCTTTAATTTCAGAGCGAGGGTTGGCTTTAATGCGTTCTTCAATTAAGTTGACAATACGCTCAATTTCAGCAGGGTTAATATCCCTTTTGCTGCAGGCAATACTGATACCCTTGATGATTTTGTCGCGATGAAAGGGCTCACGGCGATGGTTTCTTTTTACCACCATAAAGGTTGTTCCACTATATCGTTCATAAGTGGTAAACCTGGATTTACACTCAATACATTTTCGCCTTCTTCTTACCGCATCGCCCTCTTCAATCATCCGGGTATCAATTACCTTGGTATCCCTGTTCTTGCAAAAAGGGCACCGCATCAGCTGGTTTTCCTCCGTATGAAAGCGGGAATTGCGTCAATCTCTTCTGATGGAATAAGGGGTTTAAAGTCTAATTCCTCGTGTTCGCCAAAATGGGTTTCCTGCGTTGCGCCCGGTGTCTGGGTGAAACCTGTGGCAATTACGGTAATTCTGACTTCGCCTTCTAATCTTTCATCGATAACTGCGCCAAAAATAATTCGGGCATCGGGATCTACAGCCTGAGAGATAATCTCCGCAGCTTCATTCACTTCTAAAAGTGACATGTCCAGCCCGCCGGTTATATTGAACAGAACACCCTTTGCTCCGTCAATGGTGGCTTCCAGCAAGGGGCTGGATATGGCGGCTTTGGCTGCCTCAGCGGCTCTCTGTTCACCCGTGCCGTTGCCGATCCCCATTAAAGCAGAGCCAGCGTTTTTCATTACGGATTGGATATCGGCGAAATCTACATTTATGAGGCCGGGAGTAGTTATAATATCAGAGATTCCCTGAACACCGTGTCGCAGGACATTATCGGCAATTTTAAATGAATCTATAAGAGGGGTTTTTTTATCAACAACGTGTAATAGCCTGTCGTTGGGAATAGTGATAAGGGTATCTACCCGTTCTTTTAACTCGCTGATACCTTTTTCTGCCATCATGCTGCGCATTCTGCCTTCAAAGGTGAAAGGTTTTGTTACAACTGCCACAGACAGTGCGCCCACTTCCTGGGCCAGTTCAGCCAACAGTGGTGAAGCACCTGTCCCGGTGCCTCCACCCATTCCACACGTAATAAAGACCATATCGGCGCCATCCAATACCTGTAAGATTTCATCCCGGTTTTCTTCTATTGCCTTACGGCCGATCTCGGGGTCGCTTCCAGCGCCCAACCCCTTAGTTACATTTCCTCCTATGTGAATCCGTTGATCCGCATCGCAAAGGAACAAGGCCTGGGCATCGGTATTTATTGCCACAAATTCCACGCCCTTCAAACCTTCCTGAATCATCCGGCTTACGGCGTTACAACCTGCCCCGCCGACTCCTACAACTTTTATTCCCGCAAAGGATTCTAATCCTGTTTTATCTTGAATGTTAAGGCTGTCAGACATTCTTAATCTCCTTCCAAACTAAAAACTTTATATTAAAAAACTTCATGCAACCAGTTGATTGCTTTTTTAAAATATCCGATTAATTGATTCGAATTTTTCGTAGGGGTTACCCCCAGTTTGTTTTCTTCCAGATATCGCATAGACCCTACCACAGATGCAAATTCGGGGTTGCCTGCCCAGTCACTGAGGCCGTTATATTTTCCCGGACGTCCCACCTTGGTGGGCACTTCCAGAATTCGCTGGGCAAGAAAATGTACATGCCGGGTTTTTGCGACCCCACCTGTCAATATAGAACCTGCTATATAAATTCCACGATTGTGTAACCAGGAAATTTCTTTTCTGATTACTTCAAATATATCCATAAGCCTGGCTTCGATAATCTGGGCCAATACCTCTCTTTTAACAAGCACTATGGATTGACTCTCGGAAAATGAGGCTGCTTCAACTTCTGCTTCTTCCTCCTCGGCAGTAAGTAAATCTGCGCAAGCTGAGCCTTCCTGTATCTTCAGTTTTTCAGCTTCCGACAATGGAATTCCATAATAAACAGCTATATCATATGTAATAAGGTCGCCGCCCAGGGGGAGGACCCTGGAATGCACCAATACTCCGCTTTTGTAAACATTGATTTTGGTTGTGCCCGCCCCCATGTCAATAAGTATGACACCCAGGTTTTTTTCCGATTCATCAACCACCGAGTGGCCCGACACGAAAGACGAAAATACATAATTGCTGGTTTCAAGTTCCAGGCCGGTTCTTAAAATTGCCTGGTTTATGTTTTGAAGAAAAGAATCCTTGCCCATAATCAAATAAGCATCTATCTCAAGGTTTTTGCCAATCATTCCCAGTGGGTTTTTAACTGCGTCGTGGCTGTCAACAGAAAAACATCGGGGCACAACGTGAAGAATTCTATGGCCTTCATGGGGTTTGCTGTTTCTTGCAGCTTCAATTACCCTGGAAATATCGTTCTGGGTAATTTCTCCGTTTTTACTGGTAATTTCCACCTTGCCTTTACTGGAACCGGATGAAATGTATTCTCCGGAAACACTGGCAGTTACAGAAGAAACTCTTATTCCCGCTGCATTTTCAGCTTCCATAACTGCTATTTCAATTGCTTTGGAACATTCCTCCACATCGTTTATAGCGCCTTTTGTTATACCATGAGACGGAGCCTGTCCTTTTCCTGCAATTTCAAGAACAGAATCGGAATTATATTCCCCTATTAAACAACTGACCTTGGAAGTACCAATGTCTATAGTAGTAATTGTATTATGTCTGGGCACTTACGCCACCTCCCGAGGAAAATAAAACAGCTTTAAAAAACTGCCCCGGAGGCCGGATGAACTATTGTATTTTAATAAAATATTATGCATTGACCTGAATATTCTCTTTGTTGCCTGCCAAGTTTTAAATTTAATTTTCTTTGCTGTTTAAACCTGACTATTCAAAGCTCGAAAAACACTTTGAAATAGAATCAATTTTTAGTTTCATTAAACTTTTAAATTAACATATGTAACTACATCTTGTTACTTAAAAGCTATCCCAACTTCATTTAGATATTTATGCGGGGTCATGGCAAATTCCTTCCCTTAACAAATAAAAAAAATAATTAATTTTGTGTAATAATTTATTATTAATAAAATTACAGTTGTGATAATTCGAATAATTTAAAATAAATTATGTTCAAGGCATATAATTAACGGTATTATTTAAAATAATTAAAAGTTTATCTAATAAAGTGCAGATAGTTAATAAATATTTAACATAATTATTAACAGATTATATATTGTTTTAAAGAGTATTTTAAATGTTTTATCATTGACTGCAATGGATTTTTTGAATAACCAACTTCACAGATGTTTAAATATTTAATTAGAAACATTTCTGGCATGATAACTTTCACAAATTATGATTGCTTAAAAGAAGTGCAACCGTTTGAGTCTTTCGGTTTAATTGAAACTCATCGAAACCGTAAAACCGAATTGTGAATTATTCAATGTTTTAAATATGGGCAAAATCAAAAGAGTTTTAACTGAAATGGGGTAATTAAATAAAAAAAGCAGGTTATGGATTTACTAATTATAAAACAATATTTAAATTGAGGCAGGTTTTTATGAAGAAAAGCGATGTATTCTGTCCTTATTTTTATGCTATAACCAGCAGAAACTCAATTCACTGTAAAATATGTAGAACTATGTTAGCCAATAAAAAGAGGATCAACCTTGATGGGCAAAATGAGGCTGACTTAGTTAAAATAAGGAATTATCTGGAAAAATTAAATATATGCATCGAAAATGATAATTTCGAAAAATCTATGGAAATTGCCCAGAATATTATTGAGTATATCACTAACAATACCGGTTGCAATAATAATGAAGAAATCTTAAGGGCGTTGCAGACAGCAGCCCATGTAAAAATTAACTTGTATCAATGTATTTAAACTTCCAATAATTTCTTTAATGCTTTTATAGAAAATGCTCCTGTTTACAGGAGTATTTTTTTATCTCGAACTTTCCAGCATTCGCTGCTTTTCTTCTTCAACAATGGATTCTTCAAGCTTTTTAAATAAATGCCTGGGTTTTTTAAAGGGTTTTCCAGGAGGGATTTCCTCGCATTACGAGCCATGGGATAGTAGATCATCTTCAAAACCCAGGTAGGTGTGTAATTTTTCAGAAGAGAAAGGCAGATAAGGATACAGCACAGTTTTAAGATTGTTTACCACCTGTATTGCAACCCATAAACTGGTGCCGGCTTTTTCCCTGTCTTCCCTGATGGCCAGCCAGGGGCTTTTTACTTCCAGATATTTGTTGGCTTCATGAGCCAGGTACATTGCGGTTCTCAAAGCTTCCCTGAAAGAGCATCTGTTTAACTGTTCCTTCATATCATCTATGGTTTTTCTGGTTAAATCAAGTATTTCCCTGTCTTTTTCGTCCAATTCGCCGGGCTCGGGTATTTTACCATCAAACTTCTTATAGGTGAAAGAGAGAGAGCGATTAACCAGGTTGCCGTAAGTTGCTACCAATTCGTTATTATTCCTTCTATAATACTCATGCCAGGAAAAATCAGTATCGTGGGTTTCGGGCATATTGGCAGAAAGTACATATCTTAATGGATCGGGATCATATCGTTCCAGATAGTCGGGAATCCAGATTGCCCAATTTCTGGAGGTTGACAACTGCCGCCCTTCTAAAGTCAGATACTCATTCGATGGCACATCATAGGGCAATTGAAGATCGTGGCCGAACCCATTAATATGGCAGGCCAGATAATTGTGTGAAATGGTATGTTGTCTTTGCCTATGAAATAATATGCCTTGCATTCATCATTTTTCCAGTAATCTTTCCATAAATCTTCATTTTTTTCTTTCTTTGCCCACTCGATGGCGGCTGAAAGGTAACCGATCACAGCTTTGACCCAGACATACATTCTCTTATTTTCATATCCGTCAATGGGGACGGGGATACCCCAGGAAATATCTCGGGTGATAGCTCTGTCTTTCAAGCCGTCAATTAAATATTGTTTTGTAAAGGCATAAACATTGGGCCTGAAATAATCTTTATCTTTAATCCATTTCAGAAGGGCTTCATTAAAAACTGATAATCTAAGGAAAAAATGTTCTGTATCGCGTATTTCAGGTTCAGCCCCACACAATTTGCACTTTGGCATTATCAGGTCTTCGGGGTTCAGGGGTTTTCCACAGTTATCACACTGATCGCCCCGGGCATCCTGAGATTGGCAGAAAGGGCAGACTCCCTCTACATATCTATCGGGCAGAAATTTTTCGCACTGCATGCAATAGGGAGATTGCATAACCTTGTTATATATATAACCTTTGCTATGAAGTTCAAGGAATATGTTGTGAACTGTCTCTTTATGATTTTCTGTTCCAGTACGGGTAAAAAATGAATATGCTATTCCCAGTTTTTCCCAGCTTTCTAAAAAGGATTTGTGATACCTGTTGGCAATCTCTTCAGGAGAAACCCCCTCGCGGTCGGCCCTGACGGTTATTGGCGTGCCATGTTGATCGCTGCCCGACAGCATTAAAACGTCTTTTCCCAGCATTCTCTGAAACCTGGCAAAAATATCTGCTGGCAAATAGCATCCCGCAACGTGACCCATATGTAATTCTCCGTTGGCATAAGGCCACGCAGTAAAAACCAGAACTTTTTCGCTCATATCTTCATCTTCTTCCTTGTTTAATATCTTAAATAATCAACTTCTTGCCTTTTTTCTGTTTTTCCTTTTTAACTGAAAAACTTTAATAATTTTTAAGAAAACATGGTTCAAGTTGCGACTATGATCACAGCTTTAGAATTTTTTATACAATATTATTTATAGAAGGTTTATTTTTTGAAAAGTCAAAATATATTTAATAAATAAAAAGGGGAAATTAAAATGAATTCTGCAATCATACTGGCTGTTTTATTTTTAATTATTTTCAGCAATACTTCCTTTGCATATGCCTATATTGACCCAGGCAGCTCCAGCATTTTGTATCAGCTTTTCTATCTGGCTTTTTATGGTATTTTAGCTGCAGTAGGAATATTTTTCAGGCCAATTAAAAACTTTGTTTTGAAAATGATGGGAAAAGAACCC
Source organism: uncultured bacterium (assembly GCA_964607865.1). Lineage (GTDB taxonomy): Bacteria > Vulcanimicrobiota > JAJTBE01 > JAJTBE01 > CAZSLZ01 > CAZSLZ01. The sequence goes on along the minus strand of CAZSLZ010000004.1, from coordinate 14,487 downwards.
GCAGATGAAAAAACAGAACCCGAAACAGATGAGGAAGAATCGGAAGAAGATGAAGACATAGAAGAACCGGAAACCAATTGAAGTTTTAAATAATAACGAATTAAAATTACTGATAATGTTCAGCACAAATAAAAAGAGCGGTATAAAACCGCTCCTTCTTAATTGCCACTATTTCTTAATTAAGCTAAAACTGCTTCTTTCTTTTCAGCTGCCTTCTTGTAAAGATCCATATATTTTGATGCTGAGTTTTTCCAGGAATAATCGACAGCCATGCTCTTTTTCACAATGCTGTTCCACTTTCTCTTGTTTGAGTAAGTTTCCAGGGCTCTATCAATAGCATCCATCATGGCGCCGGTAGTAAACTCATCAAAAGTGAATCCGTTTCCAGTATCAGGATTATCAGTATAATCTGTTACGGTATCTGCCAGCCCGCCAGTGTTATGAACTATTGGAAGTTGGCCGTAATGGAGAGCAATCATTTGAGATGTTCCGCAGGGCTCGGTCTTTGAGGGCATCAGGAATATATCTCCGCCTGCATATATCTTGTGAGCCATTGTCTCGTCAAAGGATATTTCTACAGAAAGATTGTTCCTATAAGTGTCAGCCAGTTGCTGAAGCATATCTTCATATCGTTTTTCACCGCTGGCCAGTATCATCATCTGAACATCCATGTTCATAATCTGTTCCATTGCCTGTGCGACCATTTCAATACCTTTGTTTTCATCAAGCCTGGTTACCATGGTGATCATTGGGATGTTTCCGGTATCCAGGCCTCTGGTTTTCTGCAGGTCTTTCTTATTACGGTTTTTACCCCGTAAATCGGAATTATCATAGGTGGAATTCAGGTGTTTGTCTTTTGAGGGGTTCCAGGTGGAATAATCAATACCATTAATAATACCATAAAGATCATCACTGCGGGAAGCCAACAGGCCCTCCATTCCCAGGCCGAATTCGTGGGATGTCTGAATCTCTCTTGCGTAAGTTTCGCTTACAGTGCTGATGAGATCGGCATAAACGATTCCAGATTTCAGGTAGGAAACCTGGCCCCAGTATTCCACACCGTCAACATTGAAAATATCCCAGGGTAAACCGATTCTGTTCATGGTTTCAGCGGGGAACACTCCCTGGAATGCAATGTTGTGAATGGTCATTATGGTGGAAATTCCACGGTAGAAATCATCATTGCCATAAACCGTTCTCATGTATGTGGGAATCAAACCGGTCTGCCAGTCGTTACAGTGAACCACCTCGGGTTTGAAATCCATAACTTTCATCATGTCAACTACAGCTCTTGAGAAAAGAGCAAATCGCATATCGTTGTCGGTATAATCACAGCCACCCTCACCGTATAAACCGTCTCTGTCAAAATACCTGTCACATTCTACGAAGAACACGTCATTTTTGGTTCCAGGCAATGTTGTTTTGGAAATTTTTACCTCAACATCATGTCCGTCCATTGGTACATTAAAGCTAAAACCAGTATCTTTAATCTTAAACTTCTTATCATCAATAAAACTATACTTGGGCATTACCAGGTTGACATCAGCGCCCATGTTCTTCAAGGCGCCCGGCAGCGAGCCGGTAACATCAGCCAGTCCGCCGGTCTTTGCGAAAGGCACAGCTTCGGTAGTGGCAATCAAAACTTTTCTTTCTTTTTTCATAGTAATCTCTCCTTTTTGATTTTTGTTAACAGAACATTTGTCCCCCAATGATCTGACAGCAATTTTCTTGTTAACCCATCTGATTCCTGCAAAAAAAACAAAAAAAAACAAAAAAAACTGTGTTCATATAAAATTGAAGTAATGCAACTTAATTTAAAGTATAAATTGAATGTTAATAGCTTTGAAATTTATTACAAAAAAGACGATTAGATTAATTCATTTATTTATTTAAAGTGTTATGATAACACTAACTGAATGCTGGCCTGTGAAAAATTTCCTGATCATTGACAAAACAAAGAGTATGAAGTATTATATAGAAAGTGTAGAAAATACACAAACCAAATGAGAATATCAAGGAGGAATGAAAATGAATAAATTTTTGAATATAGAGGGGTTTTTTCTCAGAACATTTTCCCCATAACAAATAGTGCCATAACCGCTTATGCTCTTGTAAGGTTACTGCCCAATGAAAAGCTTAACAACAGAAACATACATCTGGATCTTAAAATGGTATTGGACAATTCCGGGTCAATGCCGGCGCCAGCCGGTGATAAAACCATGGAAAGCGCATTGTCCATATTAAAGAAAGCCTGTGTTTCCAGCCTGCAATTCCTAGATAACGGAGATCGCATTACTGTTTATTCTTTTGCTGAATATTCAAAACTTGTTCTTCCGCCTCTGGTTATAAACAATAACAAGGATAAAAAGAAAGCGAAGAAAGCAATCATAAATATCAAGCTTGGGGGAGGGGCTCATTTAAGCACCAGCTTGAATAATATCTTAAAAATAAAAGATCTCAATAAGTTTTACATTAAAAAGGCAATTGTTTTTACTGACGGTGATGTAAATGTACCATCGGTTCAATCTGAAGAAAAAGATTGCCTGAAAATTGCCGGCTTTGCCAGGAAACAGGGCGTTCCATATTGGGTTTATGGAACCAGTATTTATTACAACGGGAAATTCCTGAGAATTCTTGCTGAAACCGGCCAGGCGGATCTTGCCACCCAGTTAATGAGCCAAGCTGCAAAACTATATAAAGGTATGAATATCGACGATATGTCAACCAACCTCATTACCTTTTCAAATTTAGTTCAACAGAATGGCGGTATTGTGGGCAATGAGTTGAATACAAAGCGGACGTTGACAACAGTTTCAATTCGAAGGCCAGACCCTTGCCCGGCTGAAACACCCGGGTTTGCCCAGGGTGACCGACTACTTCTGCGAAAACAATAACTACTGCATAATAATGGATTATATCAACGGCGAGGACATACAGAAAATTATTGACAACAGTAACGATTTTCTGGATGTGAACCGGGTTGTTGAATGGATGATGGATGTATTGCGAACCCTAGGGTATATTCATTCTCAGAAAATTATACACAGAGATATCAAGCCCGGAAATATTAAAATTGATGATTCCAACAGGGCAATTCTGATAGATTTTGGAATTCCAAAAGATTACAACAAAATGTTGACTGCTCCGGGAGCCCGGGGGGCTTTCACACCATATATGGCTTCGCCGGAACAATGTCAGGCCTGTGGCCAGACAACACCGGCTTCAGATATATATTCTGTGGGGGCAACACTCTATTATTGCCTTACCCTTGGTTATCCCACCGATGCCATAAGCAGGGTGATGGGAAAACCGGTAACAAATCCTCAGCAAATCAATCCCAATATATCCCATGAACTTTCACAGATAATAATGAAGGCAATATCAATCAATGCAACTGACGGATTTCAAACTGCCCGTGAATTTCTAAAAGAACTGCTGAAGTGGAAAAATGTTAATCAAAACAAAACCAATAATCAGTATATTCAAAAAAATACTAATAAACATTTAGACGGGATATAAGAAGGAAATGAGTTGAAACAGGATAAATTAGCTTAATTAATTGAAAAAACACCAAAAATAAATCGGAGGAAATTAGAATGCTAGATATAGCTGATAAAAATAAAAAGAAATCATATCCTGCCCCCAACCCCCGGAAAACCGGAAAAAGATTATCCCCTGAAACTTTCGATCTGCCTGTGGTCAAAATGAGGGAGGGTTACTATTCAGATAAATATTTCAACCGCGCCAAGGAGATATTGGAGAAGGATAACTATCATCCCCAGGTCATAATGCAGATTTTTCAGAAAAACAACGCGGTTTTATGCGGAGTTGATGAAGCCATAGCAATTCTGAAACAATGCACCGGCTATTACAATAAAGAAGGCGAATGGATTAACGGCTGGGACAAGTTGGAAGTAAAAGCCCTGTATGACGCTGATGCCATAGCCCCTTTTGAAACGATTATGACTATAAAAGGAGATTATTCCCTGTTTGCTCATCTGGAAACAACATACCTGGGGGTATTGGCACGAAGAACAAGGGTTGCCACCAACACCAAACTCGTGGTGGAAGCAGCCAACGGCAAGCCTGTCCTGTTTTTTCCTGCCAGATTTGATCACCATCAGGTTCAGACCGGCGACGGATATGCAGCTTACATTACCGGAGCCCTGGGAGTATCCACCGATGCCCAGGCTTCCTGGTGGGGAAGCAAGGGCCTGGGGACCATTCCTCATGCACTGATTGCAGCTTATGGCGGAGACACTGTGCTTGCCACCAGGAAGTTTGCTGAATTCATGCCTGAGGAAATTTCAGTGATTGCCCTGGTTGACTTCGATAACGACTGTGTTGGGACTTCATTGGCCTGCGCCAGGGCCCTGGGTAAAAAACTCTGGGGAGTAAGATTGGACACTTCATCCACCATGGTGGACAAATCGTTATGGAACGAGATGAGCATTTACCCTCCCACGGGAGTTAACCCCAAACTGGTGACAAGAGTTAGGGAAGCCCTGGACAGAAAAGGTTTTGACTGGGTAAAAATAGTTGTTTCAGGTGGTTTTAAACCTGAAAAAATAAAACTTTTTGAAGAACTCAACATACCCGCCGACGTTTACGCAGTTGGCTCGGCATTACTGAAAGGAAATTATGACTTCACCGCAGATGTGGTACAGATAAGAAGGGGGGATACCTGGACAAACTGCGCCAAGGTTGGGCGAAAATACAAGCCGAACCCCCGTCTTGAATTAGTAGAATAAAAAGGTGATATTAATGTCAAAAATAATAAAAAATACCAATGATTTTATTGAAAAGAATCGTTCGTTCATAGAATATTTAGGTGAATGGGAATCAAAATTGGAGGAGGTAGAGCTGGCAAAACTGGTTGAAGAAGCTGGTGGCGCAGAAAATGTGGCAATTGCCAGTGTGGATATGATAGAAGGTTTCTGTCGCCTGGGCCCTCTGGCTTCGCCACGGGTAGAAGCTATAATCAATGAAATTGCAACCCTTTTCAGGAAAGCAAAAAGCCTGGGTATTAATAATTTTGTGTTATTACAGGATGCCCATCCCGAAAATTCTCCCGAATTTGATAATTTTCCACCTCATTGTATAAAGGGAACCCAGGAAGCTGAAACAGTAAGGGAATTCAAGGTTCTTAATTTCTTCGAAGAAATGGAAGTTATAGAAAAGAAAACTATTTCATCAGGTATAGATACGGATCTTGAAACCTGGCTGCTGGCAAAAAACATAAGGAAAATTGTTGTTGTGGGGGATTGTACTGACCTATGCATTTACCAGAAAGCTATGTTTGCCAGATTGCTGGCTAATGCACGGAACCTGGACTGGGAAATAATTCTTCCTGCAAATTGTGTGGATACTTATGATATGCCTGTAAAAACTGCAAAAAAGATTGGGGCAATGGCTCATCCCGGTGATTTTTTCCACATGATATTTTTATACCATATGAACTTGAACGGTATAACGGTATATAAAAGTTTAAAATAGAAAAAGAAAATTAATTCCATAAAAAGAAGCTGCCTTTTAAAAGGCAGCTTCTTTGTTTCATATTGAAAAATGATAAATTCGTCATCACGGGCACCCGCAGGATGCGTGGCGTTCTTTCCCCATTAGGAATGGGGAAATGTATCGTTCGCATCGCAACTGGGGGATAAACTAAAGATTCTGTTGCTCACGGACGCAAGGTAGTTATCTGTGAAAAACTCCGAATATGGTCATCGCGAGGAGTACAGCGACGTGGCGATCTCTGTACTATCCAGGTAAGTGGGTTGGGAACACACAAAATCTAAACTGAGATTGCCACGGTTTCTGTGAAACCTTGCAATGACAACATTCCTTCAGGTTATCACACCCTTCCAGGTTTCGCCATGAAGGGCTTTCAGTCCTTGTCCTGAATGAAACCTGGTTGAAGACAGAATTTTGTTGCGAATAAACTGTTGGCCGGTTCCAAACCGGGCTTCCAATTGCAAATTCCGGGCTCTTTCAGATATAAAAAAAAGAGCCATCCTTTAGGACGGCCCCTTTTTTGTAAATATATTAGATAATTCTAAAATAGTCCACCAGCACGCATCTTCGGTTTCTGGTGAAGGTGCGGGGGGATGTTGGCCCCTCGCCGGTGGGTCCGGCAATGGTCATTGAGGTAAACCCTTCGCCACGTCCGCCCAGGCCTGCCAGTGTGGCGGCATTCTTCACAAAAATTGTTGAATTAATTCTATATGCCATCTCTGACAGGTTTTCCACATTTTTGCTGAACATGGAAGCGGTGTGCATGAAGCCATGTTCTGCCTTGACCGCCAGGTCTATTGCTTCGTCCACATTTCTGACTCTGCAAACAGGCAGGAAGGGCATCAGTTGTTCTGCATAGATAAGCGGATGGTCTCTATCCACCTCGGCAATCAGAAGGCGCAGGTCGGATGGTAAATCCAGGCCAATTGCCTTGGCAAGGAAAGATGCGTTTTTGCCCACAAATTTTTTGTTGGCGGTGGGGTGTAAATCACCGACTTTTGCCGGGTTGATAACCAGGTCGGTTAATTTCTGGGCCTGGTAGGAGTTCAAAAGATAAGCTCCGTGGTTCTGCATTTTTCGAACCAGTTCATCAGCCACTTCTTCCACCACGAAAATTTCCTTTTCGCAGGTACACATAATATTATTATCGAAGGATGCTCCCAGAATAATTTCTTTGGCAGCCAGTTCAATGTCGGCGGTTTCGTCCACCACTACGGGAGGGTTGCCGGGCCCGGCACCCACCACTCTTTTGCCCGATGACTGCATTGCTACTTTTACTACCTCGGGGCCGCCGGTAACTGCCAGAATACGGATTTTTGGGTTGGTCATCAAATCCTTGCCGGTCTGAAAATTGGGTTCAGCCACCGTGGTAATCAGGTTGGCGGGGCCGCCGGCCTCCTGAATAGCCTGGTTCATAAGTTGAAGAGCTTTTATACTGACTTTTTTTGCTGCGGGATGGAAATTAAAAACCACTCCGTTTCCTGCAGCCAGCATGGTGAGAGAATTATTCATAACTGTAGCGGCAGGATTGGTGCTTGGGGTAATTGAGCCCACAATGCCGAAGGGCCCCTGTTCAATAAGGGTTAAACCACCGTCGCCTGTCAATGCGCGGGGCGCCAGATCCTCCAGGCCAGGAGTGCGTTTTAAAACTACGATTTTTTTGGTGATTTTATCTTCCACACGGCCCATACCCGTTTCAGCCACAGCCATTTCTGCCAGCAAACGAACATTTTCCAGGCCCTTTCGGCGCATACTGTCAAGAACTTCACTCCGTTTTTCCATGGGAAGCCTGACAAACTGCTTCTGGGCTATAAATGCTGCATCCACAGCTTCTGCTATGGTGGGAAAAACCCCATCCTGGCCACCAGGTTTATAACCGGCCTGCGCCACAGGTTGTGATTTATTTTCCAGGTAACCTTTTACCACTTCTTCAACTATCTTGCTGATCTGTTCTTTGGAAATATCCATTTTTACCCCTCTCCAATTCGTGGAAAGAATTTATACAATTTTGATTTCTAAACCCAGGGTATTTGCAGTATCCCTGGCCAGGGGGGTGATGATTGTTCCCCTGGGAAAACTTAAAACTTTAATTTTCTGATTTGCAGCCACCTGAATATCATCATTGGTGACCACATGTTTTAAACCCACCTTTGCTGTAACCTGTGGTTCTTTTTTTTCTAAAATGTTTTCCTTCAGGCTTTCCAATTGGGTTAAATTCACCCCCATCTCTTCCAGGGTTGTGAGGTTGCTGCGAATAAGGGCAAACAACCGTTTGGATGGGCTGCTGTCGGTGAAATGCAGGGAGTGTAAATAATCGGTACAGAAAGTTACCGGTTTTCCCTGTAATAAACCCTGAAGAGCAATTCCCGGAAGGGGCTCGTCGCCAATCAGGTTGGCGGTTTTTGTAAGGCCCGTGACCGAAACAAAAGGTGCCAGAATCTGGTCGGAGTTACCGGCTATTTTTTTGTAGCCAGCCCTGCAGGTATTGGCAGTTATTGTATGATCCAGGCCGGCAACTGTTTTCTTAACAAGGGGGTCCAGCCCGTCGGTGGTTACAAAATTATAAAAATATTTTTCGGGAGCTTTTTTTACCAGAACATCAAATATCGCATCCAGGTTGTCCACCTCGGGATCTATTAAAACAGTAATCTTGATTTTGTTATTCGTAAATCCGGTAGGGGAGCCTGATGCGTTTTCCAGCTCCAGCATAACCAGCCGGGTTATTTCATCTATCAAAGACTGATAATCCACGGCAAAACCCCGATCTTGATTAAATTAAAATAAACCTAAACAAACTTAACCACAGTTACTACCTGCAGTTTAAATAACAAAACAAACCGGTAATACCAGACTACCGGTTTGTTATAGTTGTTGATTTATTTTTTGCCACTGTTTTTAGGAGGGGCGATAGGTAATACCTCGTCCAGATCTTTGTGAGGTCTGGGGATTACGTGTACCGCAATTAATTCTCCTACTTTTCTGGCTGCCGCCGCTCCTGCGTCGGTAGCTGCGCGCACCGCTGCCACATCACCGCGTACCAGTGCCGTGGTAAAACCTGCGCCAATTTTTTCATATCCTATCAGTTTTACATTTGCTGCTTTAACCATTGCATCGGCAGCTTCAACCATTGCAACAAATCCTTTTGTTTCAATCATTCCCAGAGCTTCGTAACTCGAGATCAAAACTTCCACCTCCATATAAATTTGATTAGTTTACTAATCTTTCAATATTTTTACCGGCGTCATATTTCCAATGCCGGCTGCATTTGCTTCATCGTTATCTATGTGCATTTCCAATGCATAACTGTCTTTGACCCTTACAATTACGTCATCAAAGATTAGACTCCTGTCGGGACTGTCAACTTTAACCTTTACTACCTGTTTGTTTTCAACTCCAAAGTAGAATGCATCATCGGTGGTCATATGAATATGCCTTTTGGCGATGATTACTCCTTCGGCAAGGTTATAAGCGCCTTTGGGGCCTACCAGCACAACTCCCGGTGAACCTGCTACGTCGCCCGATTCACGTATCGGCACATTTTTTATGTGCAGTGCAAATGAATCGGTGCGGGAAATTTCAACCTGGGTTTTGCTTCGAACCGGCCCCAATATCCTCACCGGAAGGGTATCTCCCCTGGGGCCCACCATGGTTATCACCTGTTCTGATGCATATTCGCCGGGTTGAATCAAATCCTTCAGTTTGGTCAGCTCAAAGCTGAGGCCAAAAAGCGCTTCAAGAGCTTCTTTACTTACATGGCAATGCCGGTTTGAATAATTACAATATAAGACTCTATCGTCACTGGCCATGTCTTTATTCGCCTCTTTCGCTTTTTCCTGAGGCAAACGCTGCAATACTTTCTGTACAACTGTTTTGATAATTTCTTCTTCGTGCATGTCGCCTCCGGCCTGAATTTAAATAACCCAATCCAAAATGTCAATCCAATTTTCTACAACTGGCAGTGAATTCCTTTATAAAAGAAAATTTAATAAATATGAAGGAAACATTCATTTGATAATAAATTATTATTTCATGTTGGGGATTTATATACATATACCTTTTTGCGTAAAAAAATGTAACTATTGCGATTTTTGCTCATTTTCCATGAACCAATTTTCATCAGGCTTTTCCAGTCAATACATAAAGGCTCTTGTAAAAGAAATTCTTGATTCTCCTGCTGATTTACAAAAAGAAAAAGTGGATTCTGTTTACATTGGTGGTGGGACCCCTTCAATTTTGAAATCCGGGCAGATTGAAGAAATTCTTGAAACTTTAAATAAAAAGTTCTATGTGGAAAAAAATGCCGAGATAACTATAGAAGCTAACCCAGGGACTGTCAATAAAGAAAAGCTGCAGGCTTTGAAAAGAATGGGTATAGACCGCCTCAGCCTTGGAATACAAAGCCTGAATGATAATAACTTGAAAACACTTGGGCGTATCCATAACAGTAAGGCTGCAATAGAAACTTATGAATTATGCCGGAATTTGAATTTTGGTTCAATAAACCTGGATTTCATTTTTGCCATTCCCGGACAAACACTCAAAGGCTGGATGGAAGAAGCAAACAGGATTACAAAGCTGGCGCCGGATCACGTTTCTACATATTGCCTTACCCCCGAACCTGAAACGCCTCTGGGAGACAGCATTCTTGAGGGAATAACAGAAGAAATGCATGAAGTGGATGTTGTTGAGATTATGAACAGCACCCACCAGTTTTTTGAAGATGCGGGTTACAGCCATTATGAAATTTCCAATTACTCAAAACCCGGCCATGAATCGAGGCATAATTTAAAATATTGGCAGTTGGAGAACTTCCTTGGTTTTGGAATATCAGCATATTCTTATAAAGATGGCTGGAGGTTTGGAAATACGGATGATTTGGAAGAATATATCGGTATTGTCCAACAAAACGGCAGGCCTGTTAAGTTCGCAGAAAAACTATGCGTTAATCGCCAGATGGGCGAATTTGTTATGATGGCGCTGAGGACTGCCCGGGGAGTGGAAACCGGCAAATTCAAAACAAGATTTGATAAAAATTTGAATGAGGTTTTTCCAGATCAGTTTCAGCATTTGCTGGAAAAAGGCTGGCTGCAGGAAATAACCGAAGGGGCAATGACAAGATATTGTATTCCCTGGAGTTACTTTGCCATACAGAACGAAATCGCAGGGGAATTTATCGTCTGAACCTGAATATGTAATACTCAATACTTGATACTTCGAAAATGATGCATACTGGAAACCTTAATGAAACAGCCTTTACATGAATATCTTGACAACTATATAAATACGAATCCTGTCCCTTATCATACCCCAGGCCACAAAGGAAAATTAGAAAACACTAATATATTGTCCCCTAATAAAATTCTTTCTGCTGATATTCCTGATGATATTTGCAGTTTTCCTGGCAGAATAACCGATTCTGAAAATGAAATCAGCAGGTTTTATAATACCTTTCATTCCTTTTTCCTGGTAAACGGCAGCACATCGGGAATTCATGCCATGTTCCCAGCTTGTTTCCGGCCCGGCGATAAGGTTCTGTTGGGAAGAAACATTCATTCTTCCGCAGTTTCAGCCATGGTTCATACTGGTGCCATACCTGAATACGTTCCCATAGAATTATCCACCGGGGGTATGCCCCTTAATATTGATATTGATTGTTTTAAAAACAAGCTAAAAGATGAAAGTTACAGGGGAATTTTCATTACCACGCCATCTTATCACGGTGTGCATTTAAATATATTGCCTGTTACTGATATAGCCCAAAAAAATAATGTAAAGATTCTGGTTGACGAAGCCTGGGGGGCCCATTTTCCTTTTTCTTCAAAACTGCCTGGCAGTAATCTTTCAGAAAAAACTCATATGGTGGTTCATGGATTACACAAAACATTGCCGGTTCTGACTGGTGGTGCAGTTCTGCATGTGAATTCCAGAAATATTGAGCTTCACAGAGTGGAAGCCTGCCTGGGTATGAGCCAGACCACCAGCCCAAATATGCTGGTGTACCTATCCATTGAAAATGGAGTAAATTATTTTATTAATAATGGAAAAAAATTAATTGATAACGTCATTGAACGTTTGGCTGGCTTGAAAGAAACATTTAACAGGAAAGATTTTGGTTTTCAGGCAATTGTCAGTGTCCCGGCTGGCTTTTCGCTGGATCCCATGAAGTTGATTCTAAAGACTGATTATTGCCGGACAGGTGTTTCCGGTTATGAATATTCGGAAAAACTGATCAAAAAATATGGAATTATTCCAGAAATGGCGGATCTGGATACGGTATTGCTTATTTTTACCGGTTTTGAAACAGAAAACAGTTGGGATATTCTTAAAAAAGCTCTATTTTCGGTTTCAGAAAGTTTTGAAATAAAAACAGGAAATAAACAACCGTCTTATAGCCAGCCCGGTTTACCCGTATTAGCTATGCCCCCCAGGGAGGCTTTTTTTGCCGATTCGGAATTGATAAAGCTAAGTAATGCAAAAGGAAGAATTGCCAAATCTCTGATTGTCCCTTATCCTCCCGGTGTGCCCTTACTGGTTCCCGGAGAGGTAATAACCAAGGATGTTGTAGAATATCAGAAAAAACTGATAGAGCTTGGCGGCGTAGTTCGTGGCATTATACCAGAACAGGGTGAGCTTTACCTTGAAGTTGTAAAATAAAGGATTTTGCCATCTTATTAATAATAATGAAGTAATTGTTTTGGGAGGGATTTACTTGAATAAACAACTTGGAGCTTTCATAATTTTATTGATTTACAGCCTGTTAATTTTTCCGGTGTTTGCGTCGGGTGAAGCGGATTATTCCACCAAACCCAGAGATATTATTATTAAAATGGAAACATACAATGAACACGAAACAGGAATTTTAAGATTGACCAATGTTCCCCAGTTTGTTCTGTATGGCGATGGCAGGCTGATTGTTTCCAGGCCCGATCAGAATGACAATACTCACTTGTATGAAGCTAACCTTTCACCTGACGAGGTTGAATTCTTACTTAAGTATATTAATATGGAAAAATTTCAACAGTATAATGAAAACTATCTGAACCTTACTGTTGATGGGCTGGAAACCACATATATTACTGTTAACACAAAAAATATAAAGAAAACTATAAAAATATACGGAGCTTCACTGGCAGCTTATCAGAATATGATACCTCAGGGGCTGGTTAACATCTGGAGAAAATTGGGGAATTACAGCCATGAAAACGAAACTGAATTTATTCCTGATAAGGTGAGCCTGTTTGTTTATCCCGAAACCGGAGATATTCCCGAGGATACTAAAGTTGAGGGCTGGCGGGTTCGCGATGTTGACCTTTCCAAGCTCAGCTATGGCGAAGATTCACTGCTTGTAAGATACAAGGAAACCGTTTTTGACGATCCGAAAATTGTAAGTAATATCATTAAGAACCTGAAAAACAAAACTCTTTATAACAACAGGGCAGCTTTTTACCGGCTTCTTTTCAAAAACGGCGGTAAATATTTCAGGGTTGGGTTTAAACCCATACTGCCATATCAAGATTAAGAAAGGAACAGTTATGAGCGACAATTGTCTTTTTTGTAAAATTATAAAAGGGGAGATACCCTCGGATAAGGTTTATGAAGATGATAAAATATATGCCTTCAATGACATAAATCCCGTAGGCCCGATTCATGTTCTGATTATCCCTAAAAAACATATTCAGAATGTGGCTGACTTAAAACCAGAAGATAAGGATATTGCAGGCCATCTTATGGTGAAAATGCCGGAAATCGTGAAAAAAGTCGGGCTGGAAGGCAAAAGCTTCCGGGTGATAACCAATAATGGAGAAAATGCGGGACAATCGGTATTTCATCTCCATTTTCACCTCATCGGCGACCGTTCTTTCTATTGGCCTCCCGGTTAGTGCATCTATTCATTCATTTTTAATACTTTCTTCATACCGTCCTTCATAACCAAGGCTCTGAGTTTCTTATTTCTTATTTCTTCAGGCACCAGAGGCTGGGCCAGAAAACCTGCCCTATTCAAATCAACGGCATCAATTTCAGGGCCCCAAATGTTTATGGGATTTTTTATCATGGTTTTTGCCACCATATATGCACGCTGCTCTCCTGGCAAGTTGGTTTTTCCTGTCATTTCCCTGACCACAGCTTCCGGGTCAGGCAACTCCATCATTTTTTCTCTGAACCTTTCCTCGCCGGCGCCCTCGCCAAAACCTTCGGGAGATTCGCAGATAAGGTTGAGAACTGCTCCATGCCTGAAAACGGGGCGATCGGACAGAGCCTGGTATGTGGCAGCCCGGCTGGCCTGATAAAGGTTTACGTCCTTGGGGTGGGGAACTCCCAGATAAGCTATATCGAAAGGTTCTGCCACATCAAAAAGGAAAATTTTTCTGGATTGAGTCATCATCTTTTCAAAAACCATTTTGGGATGTCCGGCATCCAGAGCCAGAACCTGGGCCTGGGCATTTAAAATAATATTTACGCAGAAAATGAAAGGCAACGGTTTTACTATCTCCCATAAGGCATCCTGAAAAAGGTTTCCCTTAATCCGGCCGGGTACAGCTCCCGATTTTTCAAGAAATGAAGCTGAGTGGGTGTAAGAGATGGTTTTTTCCGAGGCGCAGCCCACAGCTATGGTTTTGGCTCCTCCTGAGAAACCGGCATATTGATGCAAATCGGTAACTCCAATGGCCAGAATTTTATCCATTTTTGTTAAAAGGGTATTTACAATCCGGGGAACCCCTTCTGGAGTGGTTCCCATATCGGTGAGATTTTCCTGGTCGCTGGCATTATGGTTAATTACCTTGTAATTATCCACCACCCATTTTCCGTATTTTGCTGTCTTTTCTTCATAATTCATTGCCGAATCAGCTTCAACCCCACTAAGGATGGTCACGTTTTCTTTTTTTACACAGGTTTTTTCCAGTTCTTTCAAATTTGGTGGCAATCAAGATGGGTCGGGAGTGGGACGGGGAATATCGGTTATGTAATTGGAAA
>CAZSLZ010000003.1:0-55204 GCA_964607865.1 uncultured bacterium | reverse complement strand
GTAGCAAATATTCTGATTGTCATCTCAGTTGCCCTTATTTTAATCCAGGCTTACCTTGTAAATATGAATATCCGAACCATGGATATAGATGCCCAGGATACCATAACTCTGATGAAGGGATTATTTTTGGGCCTGATAATTCTTTTCCTGGGAATAGCTATCTATCTTCGTTCCCGTTTTGGCGCAGTGGAGCCCGAGGAACCGGAAACCCCAGATGAAACCCCTGAAAATAAAGAAAAAAAATTATCCAAAGTAACCTGATATACAAATCGGTGGAGGAATAAATGAAAAATTTCAAGCGCTTTTACGTTCTTATTATCTTTTTGTTAATTACAGTTATAATTTCCGCTTACGCCCAGGAAACCCCGGCCACCGACGTCCAACAGCTGCTTGATGAAGGTGACAGCCTGATTTTACAAAAAGAATATGGCCAGGCTCTGGAAAAATACAGTCAGGCACTGGAAAAAGCCCACCAAAACCCCGACTGCCATTATAAAATAGGCGTGGCAAACTATTTTCTGAAAAATTATGACGAAGCTATAAATGCCTACAAGAAAACCATAGAGATTGAGCCTGATTACTATAAAGCCCTGAACAACCTGGGTTTGATTTATCAGAAGCAGGATAACAACATAGAAGCAACCATGCTTTATAAGGAAGCTCTGAAAGTGAATCCCGGTTACAGAAAAGCCCGTTACAACCTGGGTGTTATTTTGTATAAAAGAGATAAACTTTCCCGGGCCGGGGAAGTTGCAAAGGCCCTTACCGGGAAATATCCGGGTTATGATAAGGGTTATTATTTACTGGGGCTGATTTACGAAAGCCAGAAAAACTATGTGGAAGCCCGGGAAGCCTACGAAAAGGCCCTGGAGCTTAAACAAAACAACACCGTGGCTTCGGATGCCCTCAAACGCATTAATTCCAGAGAAAAAATATCCGAGATGTTCAAACGGGACCTGGCAGAAGCACAGAAGATTGTGAATTTTAAACTTCCACCCGAATATGAATTCAAACGGGTAATAAACCTCTCTGCCGGCCTCGACGTTATTTACGTGACTTACCAGGACGAACAGGATCTTTATCTGGTTAAATTTCCCGATTATCATGTCCTGGAAGATAAGGATATTAAAACTTTGCTGCTGGAACCCAACCAGGAGTTCAAGGATTTTCTTGAACAGATGAAACTCCAGGAGGTAACTTTACTGGATATCCGGCGTTTCCAGAAGCAGGATGAACCGGGAGAAAATTCCGGGGAATCTTTGGAAATTGAGAAAAGCAATGATTATGCCTTGATTGATCTGAGCCGGGATGGAGAAAAATCCAGGGCTGTAATGTCTTTGTTAAAACCCATAGGCGCTGACAGCCAGATTCTGTTTGTGGCAATATCCCCCGGTGATGTAATAATAACAAGCTCTGCCGAAAAGTTTCTGGGTTCAGTTGGAAGAAGCTCAAAAACTGACAACAAGCCTGCCCTGAAGGATAACTCCCTGGAAGAAACCACAAAAATCGAAAAACCAGATTCAGATAACAAAGAGCCGGAAATTATAGAAGATAAAATTCAGGATGAGGAATAAAAACTGAATTCATGATTGATTACAGTCCGGTTTATGTAAAAACTCTACAGAATATGGGCAAGAAAAAAATTGAACAGGCCCGGCAGTTAATGGCTCAATGTAAGTTGTGCCCCAGAAATTGCGCTGTTGACAGGTGGGAAGGAAATACCGGATACTGCAGGGCTGCCGATAAGTTAATTGTGGCGAGTCATGGCCCCCACCATGGAGAGGAAACTCCCCTGTCGGGAAACAGGGGGTCGGGTACGGTATTCTTTTCCTATTGCAACCTGGGTTGTGTTTTCTGCCAGAATTATGATATCTCCCAGACTGGCTACGGCAAAACTTATTCTGTTAATGAATTGGCAGAAATATTTCTGGAGCTCCAGGCCCGGGGTTGCCATAACCTGAACCTGGTAACCCCCACCCACCAGATGCCCATGATTCTGGAAGCACTGGAAATAGCCACATCAAGAGGGCTCTCAATTCCCCTGGTTTGGAATTGTGGCGGGTACGAATCTGAAGATGCCCTTGAAATTCTGGAAGGCATTGTGGATATTTATATGCCGGATTTTAAATTCTGGGACAACGAAAAAGCCCGGAAATACTCTAACGCTACCGACTATGCCGATGTGGCAAAAAAAGCCCTGAAGATTATGCATCGGCAGGCAGGAGATTTAACCATGGACAAAAACGGCCTGGCAGAAAAGGGCATTCTGGTACGCCATCTCTTAATGCCCGGTTGCCTGAATGATACCCTTGCAATAATAGATTGGCTTGCCAGTGAAATATCCAAAAACACCTACCTGAATTTACTTGATCAATACCGTCCCTGTTATAATGCAAATAAATATGCAGAAATAGACAGAAGGGTTTCTCCCTCAGATTATAAGAAGGCTGTCGATTATGCCACCCGGAAAGGGCTCCGGCTGGATAAGGGCAACTATCGAAAGAATATATGGAAAATTTTCGGTTAATACGGAGGTCGATATGCAAAAGAACATTATAAAATTTCTTTCATTAATATTTCTATTTACGGCAATTTCCACCGGGCAGGGGCATACTTCTCCCTACGGCCCCAGCGATAAAATGACGGTTTACGACCGTCTTTACGAATCGGATCTGGTTATTTACGGAAAAATTATGGAAAAAATAAAATCTGAACAAAAGGGGAACTTAACAGAAATTCAGGTTTTTTCCAACGTCAAGGGTGGAAAATGGAAAAAAGGCGATTATTTCTATATCAATTCATTAATTAAAGAACCGGTAAAATCCATCGGAGTAATTTATCTGTTCCGCTCCAGCAAGGGCGGGGTGGATTTTTATGAACTCAACGCCTTCTACCATGACAAAAAGAAACAGATGTATGAATACACCTTGAAGACACAGGAATTTATGGAGAATGACGACGAGGAGGGAAGGCTGCGCTGGCTGTTCACCCAAGTGGATTCCCGGAATGAATTCATTGCCTGGGATTCTTTTGCCCAGCTGGGTATGGCTTCATATAAGGATTTAAAAAAGGCCGCCCCTGCAATTGACAGAGAAAGCCTGCGATATTTAATTTCCACTCCTGAGGTAAAAGAAAATCGTAAAAGTTTTTATTGTTTTCTTTTAGGATTAGCTGGGAATAAAGAAGATCTGAACTTGATAAAAAGAGTTCTTTCAGCAAGGGAAAATTTAGATTCTCCCATTGTTTATGGCGCCATGATGGCTTATGGATTGTTATCCTCCAATTACGAAGTTTTTTACTATAAGGCCATTTCTAAAACGGGGTCGGAAAATATGCAGAAGGCTGTATTGGAAGCAGTAAAGAATATGATGCTTTACAACCGCCCTTCAAACCCACAGCCCTTATTGAATTCCTTATACTGGGCTTTAAAAAATGGCAATTCCAATATTTTATTGAAGGCGGTGGAAGTCTGCCAGGCGACCCGGATCACCGGCCCCGTAAGATGTATGCGTAATATTTATTACAACAGTTTTTCCAATAACAGAACGGGGAAAATTGCAGTAATAAACTATCTGAAATTTGTACGCAAGAAGACACCGGACGCAGTAAGACTTCTGGATGATTTTAAAAAACATGAAAATGATCCTTCGGTTCGGGAACGGATTTAAACTAAAGTATGAATGTAACAAAAATGTTAACAAAAAAACAGGTTTTTTGTTAAGTGCAGTGAATTAAGCATGTAAATTTTGAAAAATTTTTTTCCGCCCAGGTTTATTAACAGTTTTTTAATATAACACTGGCTTAACCATGGGGTTTGGGCTGAATGTTACAGAATTGTTAACTTTAAAGAAAAATTTCCGCAAGTATTTACTTTTCATATAATGGGCGTGATAAGTTAGTGAATCAACTGGATAAGTATTAAGTTTTTAAATATTAAAAATTCAAATTTTTTAGGAGGTTCTAATATGTTTAATTCAATTGCTCAGTCAGGTTTTATGAAGACTATGGGTGCAGGTATGATGGGTGCGCTTCCCGGCTTTTTGCTGGGCGGGCCGATAGGTGGTCTGGCAGGTTTTGGTATCGGCGCATTCAGTGCTTCTAAGGGGATGCAGGGTAAATCCGGTGCCGGTGGCGGCGCCTTAATAGGCGGCTTGGCCGGACTGGCAATGGGCGGCGTGCCCGGCGCAATTGGCGGCGCATTGTTTGGTGGCGTAGCCGGTAAACTTTTGGGCAAATTATTTGGTTCAAAGAAGAAACCCCCTCGCCAGGCTCCTTTCTATCCTCCCATGCCTCAAATGACGGGTGGAGGAATGATGATGGGCGGCGGAATAATGATGCCCGGTATGGACATGGGCGGCATGCAGATGGGCATGGGCGGCATGCAGATGGGCATGGGCGGTATGCAGATGGGCATGGGCGGTATGCAGATGGGCATGGGCGGTATGTCCGGCGGAATGATGATGATGGGAATGCAGACCCCAATGGGCGGATTCGGAATGGCAATGGCCGGCGGAATGCATGGCGGCGGAATGCAGATGGGCATGATGGGAATGGGATTCCAGCAGCCCGTAAGAGGCGGCCAGTTACAGCAGGCCGGTAAGGGCAAACCCATATCCTACCAGACCAGCGGCGGTTACAATGTTAATATTAAAGGCCATACCGTAACCATAACCGACCCCTCAGGCAAAAACACAGTAAAACACTGGGGAGACCCCCATGAAAATGTTAACGGTAAGAGAATTAAAGACTGGGAAGGCAAAGACAGGTCTCTGGTTCTTGGCGATGGCACCAAGATTACCATGAACGCCGACAGCCCTCAGGGAGTCATTAAAAATATGAGTATCTATGACGGCGGCCAGGGCATTCACATTAACAACAGCAAGAATGAAATCACCGGTGTCAGCTTCAACCCCCAGCAGACTGCTCTGCAGGAAGCTTATCAGCCCGACGGAGAAACTTCATATGTGGGTTACAACAAGAAAGGCCAGTTTATTTATCAGAACGTTTACACTCAGGACAGAAACCTGGGAGTCCACAACAACAACAAAATGTTGGCCAAAGGCAAAAACACCTGGTGGGGTGGAAGAACCGCAACCGACCATTACAACGACCCCAGATTGTTCTGGACCTAATAGCAATTACTGGAAATTCAAAAACGGTGGCAAATTGCCACCGTTTTTTTTTACCTTGAAAAGGATTTTTTATTCCTTCGACAAAAAAATATCCAGGTCCATTTTTCAATAGGAGGGGGACAAAATGCCTGAAGCTAAAAATGAAACCAGATACCGTCTTCTGGAAGCCATTATGGATGTAATTGATGAAAAAATCGATGATGATGAATTAAAAGAAATCCTCAAAGATTCAAGAGAAAGCCTGGAGGCAATTAAGCAGGATTTTGCAGACAGTATTAACGGGCTGGCACCGGAAGTCAAAGAAGGCGCCGGAAAGGAACTTCAATTGGTATATAAATTTCACAACGATTGGGAAAACGCATTCCAGGCCGTTGAAGACTATTTTGAAACCAAACAGAAATTTGATCTAATCAAGGCCGGCGAAATGGTAAAACGCTGCAGCGAGGGCATGAACCTTGCCATTGAAATGTTCACTAACCAGGCGCTTATGGTTATGGGCCCCACTGATATACCCCATCTTAACCTTCTGATAGATTCAGCAAGAGAAGTGGTGGAAGAAGGGGCGCCCCTGGATAAACTCAAGAAGGTTACCGCCGACGAGTTTATCATGGCCGAAGGCGCCAAAAAAGAATTGGAATTTGAAAGAAAACATTATCAATATACCGAACAGGAATTACTGATTAAAGCATACAACGAACTTCAGGAAGCAATTACCAGAATCGGGCATTTTATTAAAGACGGTAAAAAAGAAATGCTGGATAAGGGACTGGAAGAATGTAAGATTGTTTACCCAAAAATCAGAGAGCTCATCTCATTGGTGAGTTATAAACGAATGACTATCGGGCCCACCAATTCACCACAGGCAAATATTTTATTAAACATGGCCGAGGGGATAAAAAAAGGCAGCGTGAACCTTGAGCTGTTTACCACAACCCTGAAGGAAACCGAAGAAGACTACCAGGAAATAGCAGGCAGGTTTCAGGCCATCACTGCAGAAAGTCCCGACAAAGCTTCTGTTCAGGAAGAAATTGAAAAAACCATGGAAGGGCTGGAATTGTATAGCGAAGCTATCCGAAGTTTCTATATTTTCCTGGATAGCAATGAAGGGCTCTACCTTGAGGAAGGGGCCAAGGAATTGAAACAGGCTATGGATATCCTGGATAAAAGCAGAGAATTCTTTGAGGACCTTTCAGAAAGAGAGGGGAAAACCCCCTGTGCCAAATGTGGTGTTTACAACGATCCCGACAAACGATACTGTGTCAAATGCGGTACCATTCTCCCCAAGGCAGCCGGTTATACCCCCACATCTACATTTGGGCTGGCTGAAGGCGGTGGGGCAGCTGAGGGTTTACCCCAGGACCAGGGTGTCCCAGAAAATTTACAGGTTATGTTCCAGGCCGTGAATGATGTATCCGAGGGGAAAATTTCATTGGAAGAATTTGCTGAAACCATCAACTGGATGGAAGGAATCCTGGCTGAGAATCAGGATGGTTTCAAGGCTATACCTAAAGTGGATAAATCCAAGTTGAAGGAAAACGAAGTTGAAATTGCCGAGAAACTCGAAGCAGATATGATTCAGGCAAAGGAACTTTTCGAAGAAGCTTACCGCGATTGGGAAGAATCTCTTGATCTGTTTGCCGAATACCTGGAAGTGGAAGATAACAGCTTGCTCACCGAAGGTGTTCGAATAATGTGGGAAGGGAACAAAAAACTCAACAAGGTTCAGGCCCTGGCCGCGCCTGCGGTAAAAGCCCAGGAAGAATTCAAGCAAAAAGAGAAGCAGAAGAAGGAATAAACAAAAGACCGGCTTCAAACCGGTCTTTTTAATATCTGCTTATTTGTCGGGATTCAACTCAAGTATGTCGTAATAATTATCTTTTTCCAATCTCAAATATTTCTTTGTAATGCTTCTTACTGTCCATCCCTGTATTTTATTTCCGGCTAAAACTACAACATTCTTACCCTTTCCATCAGCAATAATGGCCTGATAACCAGAAGAAGTCATCGCAATTCCTGAAATTCTGAAACCCGAATCCACTTCTTTTTTTTCGGGTATGGCAACCGAAGTTACAGGAGTTGCCTTTTCTTTAATTTCCGGGGTTTCTGGTTTGTTTTTGCTGGAAGTCATGGCCAGTAAGAATGGATCTCGGTCTGTCTTTCTTACATATATTCTGGGAATGATCTGGGCTTCAGCCCTGGCAGCTGTAAAACAGCCAAAGATTGAAATAAAAATCAAAACAATTGAAAATGTCAAAACCAGCCTGTTAAAAACTGCATCCTTCTGCTTCATGATTTACCTCCTTTCAGTTATTCAATACTATTACTTAATACATACAAGCTATCAATTTATTCCAAAGTTATGGTTTGTAGATTGTTCGCAAGTATATGTTGCATTTTAAAATCTTAATTGCTGCCTGGAAATACAATAAAAAGAAAGCCTGTTTTCAAACAAATTCGGAGAAAACCTGACAATTGGGAGGATGCTGTTATTATGGGGTGGAAGGGCTGTGGCAATCTCAACTTGGACCGGGTTGGTTCCCAACCCACTTACCTTGGGTCTGTGAGCAACCGAACCTTTCGCTTTTTTCCCCAGTTACGATGCGAACAATATATTCCCCAATTCTTAATTGGGGTAGTACAGAGATCGCCACATCGCTGGCGCTCCTCGCGATGACGACATTTGAGGTTGGTTCCCAGCCCATTTACTTGCCGGCTAAGGAAACAGCCAGGTATCTTTGAATTGCCTGCAATTCAGCTTAGATATACCCTGTGGTTTACCAAGGCTGGTTTTTAAAAAACTGTTTTCCGGGAAAGTTGGTAACCATTTCTTCCTGTTTTTTGGAATAACGGGAAAGATGCTGCTGGGTAACCAGTTTTTTGTTTGATTCGAAAGCCATTTGCAGCCCCTGTTGAACTCCCTCTTCATCCATAAGCTGGATACTTTCAATTATGTAATTCAGGGCATCCAGCCAGCCTTCCAGGCCTTCTCTCAGAAGATTATCGCCCATGGCTATTTCGTTGGTAATCTGCTGGGAAGAAATATAAACTCCCTCATAGGATTTCCGGGTGGATTCCATAATCTCCCATAACTCTTCAATGGTATTGTAATATGCATCTTCATCGATCATACCTGAAAGATACTCTCCTGTTCTGGTTTCCAGTGTCTTGTAAGTTGCGGTTTTATACTCAGCTTCGTCTATCTTTTCGCAAATTGCTTCAATGACTTCCTGGTTTCCGTTTTTTTTGCAAGCTGGCTTACTACATTTTTTCCTCAGCTTTAAATAATCATTGTTGAGTTTTTCCAGTTCCACACTTTTAGATTTAAGCAGAAACATCAGTTCTTCAGAGCCCCATTTTCCGTATATATCTTTCATAAAATCTGCCAGTTTCAGGCTGGTGGCCCTGAATTCTTCAACTGGCTTTTTTTCTTCAGCTTCCAGAGAAATTTTCTTTACATCCTCTTTCAATAAGTTCATTCCCTGTTCAAAAGAATCTTTCAGTTCTTTCTGGGTTGCCTGCAGGTCAATATATCTTTTGAAGACCTGAATTAACTCAAAAACCGGTGAGTCAAGATAATCTTCCTCGGAAAGATCCCTGTCCATCTCTATCTTCAGGTCGCCCACCCTGGTAAACTTATCTCTGGCCATCTGGGCAATATTTACAACAACTGGTTCGGGTTGTTTTTTTATTTCTGTTTGTTCTTCAGGCATTTCAGCGGGAAGTTGCTGTTCCTGTTGTTCTTCCTGTTTTTCCTGTTGTTCCTCCAGCTTTACCAATAAGAAATTTCTTTTTTCCTTTTCTTCGTCGGTCAAAAAAGTATCCATGTTATTTCACCTTTACAAATTCTGTTTTATTTTATAATTGCCTCGCATTTCCTGTTATACAGAAACGGGCCCATATCCGGGGTCAATTCAACCCGCACCCCTGAACAATATCACTTACTCTCACGGAATAAGAGCAAACCCCGCCTCAACCATAACTGAATCGGCCCGACAGGATTTCTTTTCCTTTTAAATCATAAACTCTGAATGGAAATGGCTCGGCTAAATCATCGTTTTTATATATATAAATAAATTCCTGGCTGGTACGATCTTTGATTTTATACGAAAACAGTTGGGGAGTAACTTCCAGTTCAACTTTAAATGGCTCCCTGTATGGCAATACATGGTTTTCACCTGCCCCCAGGTTAATGAATTTGCCGATATTACCGGGCTTCGCCAGGTATTTCCCTGCCTGTCCTTTTTAATTAAATAAGTATAATTCAGTTGATAGTTACCAGGAGGAAGGGTTACCCTTCTGTTTTTGCTATCCAGGAAAATATCCCAACCTTTTTCATTAACAAGTTCAACACGGAATTCATTTAATGGATGAGTTAGTGCGGCATCCTTCGAAGATGCCATTACCGGGCAGGCAAATAAAAACCCATAGCAAAGCGCCAAAAATACTGCAAGTTTCTTTATCACACACCACCTTTAACTATTCTAATACTAAAAATGAAATTATTCAACCTGAATCAGAACAAATTTGTCATAAAAAACAACCCTGACTTGAACCGGCTTAAGGTCTATTTCAGGGTTGTTATTCCTCGGTTTTTCTATTCGCCTTTCTGCTTCCAGTCTTCCTTATCCAGTTTCCACTGGCCCTCTTCTTTTACCATTTTTACTGTTCCCTCAGCGGGTTTGGGTTCGCCCATTCCAAAGAAATTCATCATAGCTGTAAGTTTCAATGTAGCTGTATCTCCAGATATCTGTTTATCAACAATTTCATATTCTTCAGGTGTCATCACCTGAATCAGTTTGATCATCTTGGGCAGGTCTTCCTTGTGTTTCTCCAGATCTTGCTTGGATTTTTCTGAAACATGTTTCATCAATTCATCCACATCACGGGCATGAATGGCCTTGTTGATTTTAGCATAGACCTGCTCAGGGGTATCTGCAGCCATTGCGGGCAGGGCTATCCCCAGAAACATAACCAGAGCCAAGGTCAAAACAGTAATTTTTTTCATAATTTTTTCTCCTTTTAATTTATTCTTTTTCCACCAGAATATATTCTTTTATATAATCTTCCATATCTAAAATATGCTTTTGATCCATCAAAGTTAATAATTCAGGGTGTTCCGGGGCCATAATTTCAAATTTTATGAACTCTTTTATAAAAAACCGGGTCTTTATATCTTTCATCCTTTCCAACATGGGATCTCGAGGATATTTTCCCCGCACCCTGAATGCATTATAAGACCATAACATGTTTTCCACACATTCATATTCTTCCTGGAGGGTTTCCCTGTATTCCTTTTCACCCATCTTCTTTTCAAAATAACCGGGATAATATTGCCAGACCGCCTTGCAGAAAGAATAAGGCATCCACCGGGTAACCGTGTCTAAATCTATATAAATTCGAATTTTTTTATTGTCCATTCTTTGCAGCGAATAAAGAGGCAAAAAGGGCTCATCATAAACTTCAAATCCCATTTCTTTTCCCAGTTTTTTTAAATTCTGCCAGGTAAGCTCATAATTTCGCTGCAAAACCAATGCCCTGACTAACGAATCCCTGTCTTTTATCAACCCGTCTTTTTCCATAAGAGCTTCAGCCTTGTAGTTAAGAGCCAGAATATCTACAGGGTTCACTGAAAGAGCCTGCTCATAAGAACTCAGAGCTTTCTCAACTTCTCCCTTTCTATGATGAATTCTTCCCAGATATACATGTAAGCTGGAATATTCCGGATCCAATTCAATAGATTTGTTTACCAGAACCTCAGCCTCATCAAATTTGCCCTCTTCTATCAAAGTATTGATTCTTGTTAAATTTTCCTTGATTCCATCTGAAGGTTCGTAATGAAAAACCTTTTTAACTCCATCTTCTTCTGTAATAATCTGGTTTGGATTGGCTTTGCCCAGGTTTTCCCTGTATTCTTCCAGAGCTTTTGCCGGGTCAAAATAAGTTTCATGATAGTCAAAGTAACCCGACCCTTTTACAATATTAATTATATCAGCCATGGGAGTAACCGGGGGAAATTCCTCTGCTGCAGAACAGAAGCCAGTGTAAAAAAATATAATTAAGAAAAGAATTTTTAGTGTTTTATTTTTCAATTATTCATCTCCAGAATTTATTAAAATTGTGATTTTATTGTGGGTTATATTCCTGGCTGAATTCAATATTGTGAAGTTTCTCTATAAACTCGAACCAACAGGTTTTATTTGCAAAATCCAAATTTTTATAATTATCAGAAATCAGTTTTCCGATTTTTGGCCCATAAAATGCTGGGTTCTGAGCTGGCAGATAAATTGAAACTCCGCTGAATGAAGCTGAATAGTCAGCTTCATCAACTCCCTGCTTTTTTAAAACCTGTTTTTCTTTTTCAGGTAACCGGGAAAAATCAGCCACTGCCTTATTGCTTACAGCCTGGTTTATAATTGCCGATACCGCTGAAGCTGCTTTTTTCAGTTTTTTGTCTTTAATTTCAGTGGAAGAAACAATTTTTGTGGCAAAATCTCCCAGATCGCGAAAATCACTGAGCAGCGGGTCTTTATTCTCAGAAACATAAACCTGGGCAACCTGTTTAATAGTATCAATTATAACCTTTCTGTTTTCCGGGGACTTGATAAGAGCTTTGCCCAATTTATGAACGGCATCGGCAAGGCCCCCGGCCTGACGGGTATCAACAGAAGATATAACGGGGGTTTGTTCCGGAGTATCTTTTGATTTATCCACCAGGATATCTGCGGTTTTCTTTACCCCGAAGTTTTTTTCAGTTTTCAGCTTTTGTTTTAACTCACCGGCAAAGCTGGCCAGAGGCAAGCCCTTTTCATATTCGGGCTTTTCAGAGGCAATAATGAAATCGGTGTTATTCCGGAGTTGAGTCAAAACCTCGGCCTGAGCCATAAAACAGGAATTGAATGCCAGAATATCCGGTTTTTCTCCGGTTTCAGCTTTTACCCTGTCCAGGGCTTCCTTCATCTCGGGCAGAGGCATGAGGCGCTGTCTGTTCATATCAGTAACTGCGCCCATAAAACCTGCCCCATGGCCTCCCATTACCAGCATATAATGGCGGGCAGGAAATTTTTTCATTCCCCATTTGACAAAATCAGCAAGATTTTCTCCCCTGGACATATCCATGTCACCCAATTCCTTTAAAACAGCAGAATTGATCTCTTGTCCCGGTAAATTGTTATTTCTGGTAATGAAATACCGCCGGACACCTTTCCAACTGCCCTGAATGGGGTTCCGGGACTTCTGAAGCACCAGAGCAAGGTTCTTATCAGAACCCACCTTCTCAAGCTCTATGGTGGAATCCATGGCCGCCTGATCTATATCCGCCGTTGCCGACGAATAGATTAAAACAGTCCAGTCCCTTTGTTCGCAATTCTGTACTGTGAAATTATCCTTTATTTCCTGCTCCTGCCTGTCAACAGTTTTTTTATTGGCAGGCTGGCTGGAAAAAACCTGGCTGTAATTATTACCGGTTTTATTAATCATATTTGTCCCTTCAATAAAATTATAATTTTTCCTATTGTAACTTGGTTATCTGTTTTTAATCAGCCATATTGCCAGAATTTCCGGGGATGTTTTCCGGGAGTTCACTACATACTTTTTTACAGGAAAAATGATACAGGATCTTTGATATAAAAAAAGTTAACCTGAAGGTTAACTTTTTTTATTTAAATCTATTTGTGTTTATTCTTATTTATAAATCCGGGCGCAAATCACATGAGTTATGCCTATAAATACAGCTTTGGTTCCATCATTGGTGAAACCCACAGCATAAGGTTTGTTGAAGGAAACAACTTTTTCAAACTTTTCTCCTGGAGTCCCCAGGTAGATATTCATATTTCCGCCATCTATGGTGGCAATACCTATATTTCCATTATCGAAGATTCTTCCCATCAGGGCTTTGCCGGCAAAAAGCTCAGTTTTTTTGCCGTCTTTCAGTTGATAAACCATCATTCCTTTTTCCGATGATTCTGCAAAAAGAAGGTTGTTGTTTTCGGGCCGGTAATCCAGGGGAATCAAGCCGTTCTGGGATTTTACACTCAGGCACAAGTCTGAGGGAGCTTTAAAAGTGAAGATGCTGTTTTGATTCAGGTCTTCCTTTTTATCCGATTCGGTTCTAAGTAAAAAAGCAAGGGCGTTATTTCCAGCCATCCTGATTTTAGACAGAGATATCTTGGTTCCTTTGGGTACCCGGGCTCCCTGCGTCAGAACCCCCAGTGCATCTTTCCTGAGCTCGCCGATTGAGGCGGCTCTGGTCAACTGGCCACTTTCCGGGTAGATTGCAGTTATGGAATAATCAACAATAAAATGTTCTTCATCCCATACATCCATCAAGGAATAAGCCCTGAAAACCTCGGGATAGATAAGGCTGGTTTCCCGGGTAATTGAAAAACCTGCTTCTCCCTCACCAGGATTTTCATATATTTTTTTCCATTTACCGGTATTGGTTTCAAGATGCCATAAAGCTGTGGGGTATTTGGTATAAACCAGGGCATTATTACTGTCGGGGGAGATGGAATAATTGTAAAAAACCTTAAAGGGGCAATTGCCTTTGTGAACAATTTTATTAGAATAGGGATTGATTACATACCATTCAAGGTTTCTGGTTCTGTTGTCCCTTACCAGGGCAAAGAGATTGCCGTTCATAAATGCAAAATTAAAGCTCTGGGGAGTGAGGATTTTATCGCCCATTAATTGTATGAAATCTTTAACATCATAACGCGCTTCTTCTTTCAGGGTAAACCCGTAAGCCAGGTTTGTTATTGAAAAAATGGTCAAGGCGATTACAGCAATTACGAATATTTTTTTCATCAAACTACCTCCGAATCAGTCTATGTTAAAAATTAAATATTATAAAAAAAAAACCTTTCAGGCCTGGCAAATATTTAATATAAAAAGGGGCTGTCTTCAAACAGCCCCCTGTGAATTAACTATCGGAATTTTCTGACTTCAAATACTGATGGCCACCAGTCCCACATCATATGCTGGTTGCCATCGGCAGTTTCGTAGGTGCTTACGAAATCTTTATGGCTGGTGGAAATCCTGGTGATTCCATAATCGGAAAGTTCGGATAACTCTGAATCCTGGGAAACAGCATCATTGTTGCTGTCAACCCAGATTTTAAGCCCTTCGAGTTCTTCACCTTCCACCCAGCCGTTTTTGTCGGTATCGCAAACCATAGATAATTTCTCATAGCCATCGGCATATCCTCCGGCGGTTCCAAACAGCTGAAGGGCGGTTTCTACCTTGCCGTTTTCAGGCATAACCAGTAAACCGTCGGAAGGATCAGTGCTCATCCACTCGATTAAATCTCTCTCGCCGTCGCCGGTAATGTCGAAATAACGGGCAAATTCTTTATAGAATTTAGGGGCGTGAGGCATCCAGCTATTTCTTGCAGTATCAATTTTGCGGTTCTGGTCCAAATCCAGTACCAGGGGTGATGCGTCGTAGAGATAAAGCAGCAGTTCAAAGGTGTGTTTACCATAATAATTATGGGTATAGGTGTCGGTTCTGTTGTAGGTTAAATAAGGGTTAATCCTCTCAGTTTTTGTTTCGGTTTTTGAATCTTTATTGTTGAGTTTATACTGGGTATTCACAAAATCAGAAAACTGCTCGAATTTATCCTGAACCTCAGAGATTGTGGGTTTGGTTGAATCAGAATAAAAATTGAAATCTGCAGTGTTTACAGTCATAGTTGTCAGATCCAGGTAATAAACCTTGTCGTTACTGAAATCTCTTTTTTTGAGATTGTTCAATGTTGTTCTTTCTTCAGCAGTAAGTGCATTTTTCCAACTTCGTCCATGATTGGTTCCCTGGAAGTAATGGAATTGGTCCCAGTCGTTACCGGCAAAATGCCCCAGTTTTCTATTGGCATAACCGGCAATGATTCGATGGACAACATCTTCATAATGATCATATACATGTTCATAATTCTCGTTTATGGTCTTGCTTTCCAGTTTTTCTGACACACCAGCCCAAGCCTGGGTGACCAGCCCGAACACCAGAGCCAGCATCAACAATCCGATAAAAATTCTTTTCATCTCGAAAACCTCCTGATAGTTGAAAATTTACTTTTTACTAACTTTATTATATCTTATCTTACAGAAGAAATTGTTAACAAAATGTTAACAAAGAATTTAAATTCCTTAATAAATAAAACTTGAAAGAACCAGAAACCCTTTATTACCAGCCTTTAAACTTAATTCAG
The DNA here is from genome assembly GCA_964607865.1 of uncultured bacterium. GTDB lineage: Bacteria > Vulcanimicrobiota > JAJTBE01 > JAJTBE01 > CAZSLZ01 > CAZSLZ01. The sequence goes on along the minus strand of CAZSLZ010000003.1, from coordinate 39,874 downwards.
CACGGTTTCCATGGTTCATTGCAGGTTGGCAACCATACTACCGCCCAAAAGCAACCATATGGCCGCTGGCGGAAACCACAAATATCTTCTTATGGGCGATTATCAACTGAGAAACCGGAGCATGGCTCATTCTCATACGGTGTTTCACCTCTCCGGTAAAAGCATCCATGGTTAACAACTGGTTTCTGGAATCCATGACGAAAAGCATATTGTTGGAAATGGCAAAGGGATGCTGGGTCTGGGTGGGGCCAAGCTCATACTCCCAGAGAGTGTCCCCCCGGTCAGGAGAAATGGCAATCAACTGCCCGTTTTTGGTTACCTGGTAAATCATATAAGATGTGGCCCTGGCAGATTGGGTAATAGGGCCATTAAAATTCCTGCTCCACAACATCTGCCCCATTTCAAGGTCTACTGCGCTCAATGTGCCATCATGGCTTCCTATAAAAAGCCTGTTGTTATTTACCGTGGGAGATGCGGAAAAACCCTCATCGGATTCAAACTCCCATAAAGTTTCCTCGGTATCTATATCTATGGCGCAAAGCATTTTATTAAGAGATGCTATGTACATTGTGTTATTTGCCACTACCAGGGAAGACAGGATGTTGCCTTCTATTCGATACCGGGAAAGAACGCTCCCATCCTCGGCATTCACGGCATAGATAGAGCCATTATATAAAGGGACAAAAATCATATCTTCATATAAGAAAGGTGAAGCCATGCATGAACTTTCGAGTTGAAGGCGCCATAAAAAGTTGGCCTGTCCGTGTTCCACCGCTACCAGTTCATTGAGTGGAGTTGCATAGTATAGAACCCCTGAGCTTCCCACACCGTCGGCAGCCATCTGGTTACAGACAAAAAATTTCCAACCCTGGTGGCCGGTCTGGTGATCCAGTCCGAAGAGCATACCTTCTTTTGAAAGAGCATAAATGTAATTGTCACAGGGAAAAATAAAATATTTACTTGAAGGTTTTATTTTTGAAAGCCACTTAACTTTTACCGGAATCCTGGGCGCCTCGCCCACCGTGCCTGTCCTGTGGGGGTTACCCAGCAACATTCTCCATTCTGTTGCCTTGTCAGCAAATTTACTGGCAACAAAATCCTTATAAAAGTCATAAGCGCTCAGGGGCATTGTAGGCAAACCCTGCAAATCCTCTATTATTTCCCCCACATCTTCATAACCGGAAACAAAGTTTTCTCCCAGGGCTTTCATTACAATCTGATTCAACTTATCGGGTATTTTGGGGTTTATAACCACAGGCTCGGGGAATTTTTTTATACTCGAAGATAACAAATCGACACCGGTTAGAAGATAATAGATGAAATTACCCAGGCAGAAAAGATCCCAGCCTTTTGTTTCCAGTTTTCCGCCAGCTTTTCTGAATGCCTGAAAGTCCTCGGTAATTAAATAATGAGGCCCCAGCAAAGACAGGGTCTTTGATAAGCCCATATCAATAAAGACCAGTCTTTCATCTTCCTGCCGAAAAACCACTCCCCGGGGACGAAAATCCACCAGATAGACAGGATTTTCCAGGGAACTATGAAAATAATTGAACAAATCACACATCTGCAACGCCCAGTGGGTAACCAGCTCCGGGGGATACCCCTTTCCATGCATTATTTTATGCCGGCTCATGTATCTATCCAACGATTTGCCATTTACAAAATCATATACAATATAATAATAATTGCCCTCAATAAAATAATCGGCGATGCCTGCCAGGTTGGGATGGCTCATTTCCTGGTATTTGTTCATTAAAATCTCAAACTGGCTGCTGATAGACAGTTTTTCCCCGGAATGAGTAATCAGGGGCAGAAATTCCCTTACCGAGTAACGCTTGTTGTTATCCCTGACATCGTAAGCTTCATAAACTGCCCTGAAAGTGGAAAAAACATAAGGGCGCGCCATCCGGTAACGATGATGAACCAACAAAGCCGCCTCGGCAAGGGGAAATTCACACTGGCTGCAGAATTCCTGCTCTTCTTCGTTTTCATACCCGCAACGGGGACATGTAATTTCCATAGAACCTCAAAAAATCTTATTTTATAAAAAATTCAAAAATAAATGGTTATTTCCTGCAAAAGCCTTCGGGCGCATTTCTTTTAAAATTTTAAACTGACTCAAGACGGAATCATTGTTATAATTGTAAAAAGACGAAGGTTTGGTTATGAAAAAACAGGGGTTCACACTAATAGAATTGATGATAGTTATAGCTATTATATCAATATTAGCAGCTATTATTATGCCCAATATAAGAAGGGCAAAACAGAGAGCTTAGTTATCTTCCTGCATGAGCCAGCTGCAGGAAATTGGAAGCGCCATTATGATGTGTGTCGCAGATCATCCCGGAGGGATTAGCTTTAATTCGAGTAATCCGCCGGAGCTGGTTCCCGATTATATCAGGGAAGTCCCCACCAATGGAGAAAGATATGGGGCAGCCTGTGATTTTAATAATCATCCCGAATGCTGCAACAACATGGGAATTTATCACCGGGGAGACGAACACTGTCATGAAGAATTGGTTTTATTAATGACCGACGGACATTCGGGACGGGGCCCCTGCTGGAAGAGCTGCAACGGAAAGAATGCCACCAGAAATGGGACCGGTTTCTGTACCGATATGGATCATTATATTGACGATTGATGAAACAGTCCTGAATATTTAACAGTTATATTATGATATCCTCAAAAATTAGAGGATTTTTTTTATTTTACGAAAAAACCAGGAAACTATCAGATTTTACAGGAGGAAGAAGATGGGTAAGGATAGGCCGTTAAATTTGTGCCTGGTAGGTTGCGGCGGTTTCGCCGATTTTTCCCTGGCTCAATATCAGAATATTGAAGGTTTGAAAGTTCATTCACTTATGGATATATGCCTGGATCGCACCCGGGCTTTTGAAAAGAAATACGGTGCGGAAAAGACTTTTGACCGCTATGAGGATGCATTGGCTGACCCCGATATTGAAATAATGGTAATTGCCACCCCTCCCAGCCTTCATTATCCTCAGACAATGCAGGCCCTGGGAGCGGGTAAACATGTGATGTGTGAAAAACCACTGGCGGTTTCCGTAGAACAGGCACGTAAAATTCTGGATACCGCAAAGGAAAAGAACCTGAAAGTTTTTTGCAATTATGTAATGAGGTATAACCCCATGTTCAGAATTTTGAATGATATTGTAAAATCGAAGGTTCTGGGGCCTGTAAGTTCTTTTCTTTTCAGAAATTATGCCCAGGATGAACCCCTGCCACCTGAACACTGGTTCTGGGACAGAAAGGTTTCCGGGGGAATTTTTATCGAACACGGGGTTCACTTCTTTGACATTATGAACTGGATTCTGGGCAGGGGTGAAGTTGCGCAATCCCTGGTAATAAGGGAAGCCGATACAGATCAGGAAAAACGGGTTGCCAGCACTGTGATTTATCCCGCAGGAATTCCCGGAGACCATTATCATGGTTTTACCCAGATGTCGATTGTGGAAAGAAATTACCTGCAGGTTACCTTCAGGAAAGGTTACCTCACCCTGCATGAATGGATGCCAACCAGCATCACCGGTGAAATATGGGTTACCCCCGAAGAATACACCCGTTTCCATCGACTTATGTTCGATATTCTTCCCGAATATACTGATCTTTCAGTGGATGGTTTTCTTGAAAAGCTGGACAGTCAGCCCATGGAATTCCCGGAAATTTGTATGGAAGCTGACGAGGTGGTGGAAGTTGAAGACCAGGAGCAAGTTGAAGAGATTGATGTCAAATGGGGCCCTCATATTGAACTTCGCCATTATAGCGGTGTTGAGGGAGAATGGTTTAATTTCGGGTTATCCACCAGAATAGAAGAAGGCAAGATGCCCCTTTACAGCGAGTGTATAAAAAAGTGCATGGAAGATTTTGTTCAAGCCGTTAAAAACCCCGCACACAAACCGGCTTTTAACGATGGAGATATAATCGCCAGTTTGAAGGTCGCCGAAGACAGCACGAACCAGGCAAAAATAATTTTAAGCAGATAGATTGGAGCAATTATGAATATAGGAATTATCGGCCTTGGCCAGGCAGGAAAATCCACTCTTTTTTCATCTTTTACCGGCAAGGAACCGTCAGCGCCGGGCACCGGCGGTGATACCGGAATTGTTAATATTCCCGACGCCAGGCTGGACAAGCTACACCAGTTATATAATGCCCCCAGAAAAGTCTATGCGACAGCTGTTTTCGAGGATTTTCCGCCTCTGGATACCCAGATAAAGCAACAGCGGATTAACCTGGTGGACAGGTTGAGAGTTATGGACGCCCTGGTTCTGGTGGTGGGCGCCTATCGGTGTATGTCTGAACTGGCAATAATTGACGAGTTGAACAAACTCAGGTTCGAGCTTATTATGAATGACCTGGATTTTGTTACCAAAAGAATCGAAAGGCTGGACCGGGATATGCGGGTCAATGCAAAAAACCGGCTGGAAAAGGAAAAAGAAATGACATTTCTGCAGAAACTGCAGACTCTGCTGGAACAGGAAAATATAGTGGCACGGCTGGATCTTGATCCCGGCGAACAGGCCATGGCCAACAACTATAACCTTACCACCGATAAACCCACCTGTTATGTTTTTAATATTTCCGAGAGTATGGAAGAACAGAAAATTCAGAAAATAATTGAGCAATCAGAAAAAATATTGAAAGAAACCGGTGATTCTTCGCCTATATTGGTTATTGACGCCAGCCTGGAAGCTGAAGTTGCCCAGATGGACCCTGAAGAGGTGGATGATTTCCTGGCAGAATTCGGGATTTCCAAACTGGGACGGGATAAAATCATAAAAGCCACATATAACCTTCTGGATCAGATTACTTTTTTCACTGTGGGTGATGATGAAAACCGGGCATGGACAATAAAGAAAGGAAGCTCTGCACTGGAAGCTGCGGAAACAATTCATACCGATCTGGCGCGGGGGTTTATAAAGGCCGAGGTTGTCAAAACTGAGGATTTATTGGAGCTTGGCTCTATGAACGAGGTAAAGAAAGCGGGCAGAATGCGCCTGGAAGGCAAAAATTATCAGGTTCAGGATGGAGAAATAGTACATATCAATTTTAATGTATAATATTTCTGATTTGGCTTAAAGAAAAGAATGCAAAATCTAAAAACTTTATGGAAAAAAATAATTATCCAGTTGGCCGGCTCTGATAAGAATTTTCAGGCTCATCGTATCAAAGAGGGAGGGTCTGACCGGAGGTTTTACAGGCTGGAAGCCGGGGGTAGCAGTTTTATTCTTCTGGAGTTCTCCACCCCAGAAGAGCTGAAAGAATATGTATCGGTGGGTGATTTCTTATTTTCCAGAAAGTTCAGTGCCCCCCGCCGTCTTTTTCTTGACAGAAAAGAAATGGTTGCCGTTTATGAAGACGGTGGCAAAAAAAACCTGCAAAGCCATATCTTGAATTTGCTGTTCGAAAACAAAACCGGACCGGTAATTGATATATATAAAAATGTTATCGATGAACTGATTGTGTTACAAAGCATTCCTTTTGAAGAAATCCCTTTCAATATTAAAGCCCGGCCTTTCAATTTTGATCATTATCGATGGGAAAGCGATTATTTCAGAGAAAAATGCGCCGGTTTGTTTTTCGGGTTAGGGGTAATTGAAGACGGGATTTTAACCCGTGAATTGGACTTTCTGGCTGGTGAACTTGTTTCTGAATCCAGGTTTATTGTCCACCGCGATTTTCAATCTCAGAATATTCTTTTTGATAAGACAGGTAAAATCACTGTCATCGATTTTCAGTCAGCCAGGCTGGGTTCAAGGTTTTACGATCTGGCATCTTTGTTGAAAGATCCTTATGTTGAGCTTCCCGATTCTGTTCATGACGAATTACTGGGCTATTATTTAAGTCACCCTGGTTGGAATGAAGATTTAAAAATCAATATGAAAAAAGCAACCGAAACATATAACAAGGTGGCGCTCCAAAGGCTCATGCAGGCGCTGGGCGCTTATGGAAAGCTGGGTATAGATTCAGGAAAACCCGAATTTTTGAAATATGTAAAACCTGCCCTTTCTTTAACAAAAAAAACAGTAAAAGAAGTAAAAGGTTTGGGAAAGTTGAAGGAATTAATTGAAACCTTAATAAATAAAGAAAGTGATTATTTCAGCTAGAAAAATTTTTTTTGAAAAGTATTGTGAAAAATATAACAAACTTAAAGTAATTTTTATTTTTCATGGAAATACAAGGGGAGAGTCGGGTTATTACTTGGCTCGTTTTAAATTCAGCGGCAGGAAACGAGTTCACTCGTTATTAATAATTGGAAATCAGGAAAGGAGTATCCCCAAGGATGAGTCAAAACAAACAACCAACTTTTTATGAAAACGTATTGAAAGATCTTGACAACATTGCCAGGATTATCGAGCTGGATTCGGGTATCCACCAGATGTTGAGAAAACCCAACATCGAGGTCCATGTTTCGGTACCTATCCATATGGACGATGGTTCAATTCAGGTTTTTGACGGTTACCGGGTTCGCCATAACGAATCAAGAGGGCCCACAAAAGGCGGAATCAGGTTCCACCCCCAGGTGGATATTGACGAGGTAAGAGCCCTTGCCACACTGATGACCTGGAAATGTGCCGTTGTTAACATTCCATACGGTGGCGCCAAGGGCGGTGTTCGCTGCGACCCCACCAAGTTAAGCAAAAAGGAACTGGAAAGAATCACCCGGCGATATACCTACCAGATAATCCGGTTCATCGGGCCCAGCACCGATATCCCCGCCCCCGATGTCTTCACCAATGAAGATAACATGGCATGGATGATGGATACTTACAGCATGATGCAGGGAAACACATCTCTGGGTGTGGTAACAGGTAAGCCCGTCAGCATGGGCGGTTCCGAAGGAAGAAGAGAAGCAACCGGCCGTGGTGTGGTTTTTGTAACCAAAGAATATGCAAAATCACACGGCATTGATCTCTCAAAGTCAACAGCTGCTGTCCAGGGTTTTGGTAATGTGGGTTCTGTAGCTGCCCTTTATCTGCACAAATTAGGCGCAAAGGTGGTTGCAGTTTCCGATGTTTACGGAGGTATTGAAAATCTCAATGGCCTGGATATTGAAAAATTAATTGAGCATGTGGGAAAAACCGGTAAGGTAATTGATTTTCCCGGCGCCAAAAATATCGATGGCATGGAAGTTCTGGAAAAAGATGTGGATATTCTGATACCAGCAGCTCTGGAAAAGCAAATCACCACCAATAATGTAAATAAAATTAAAGCAAGGTTAATAGTGGAAGGCGCCAATGGCCCCACTTCACCGGCAGCTGAAAAAATTCTGCTTGAGAATAATCAGATTGTAATTCCCGACTTTTTAGCCAATGCCGGCGGTGTAATTGTATCTTACTTCGAATGGGTTCAAGACCTTTCTTCTTATTTCTGGAACAAGAAACGAGTCAACGAAGAACTGAATATCGTAATTACCAAAGCACTTAACGACATACTAGACGTGAAAAGGAAAATGAACTTATCAATAAGAGAAGCAGCCTATGCCATAGCAGTAGAACGAGTAGCAAACGCAATCAGGAAGAGAGGATTGTTCCCTTAATTGAAGTAACTTACCTATAACGGAAAGAGCGGATGATTTCATCCGCTCTTTCTTTTTTGCATCTCTAATGCAGGTTTATACTGATTTCCAAAAACTTCAACAATTGTTGAAAGAAAAAAATAAAATCTACACAGAATTCGTCAGCACGAGCATCCGCATAACTATAAATTAAATGTTTCTGTCATCGCTAGGAGCGCCAAGCGACGTGGCGATCTCTCCCCATTAAGAATAGGGGAATATATCGTTCGCCCCAATTTGGAATGGGAGAAATATTGTTCGCATCTTCGCTGGGTGGAAAATGAAAAAGAACCTGGTGCTCACGAACCCAAGGTAAGTGGCTTTAGAACCAACCCGATCTAAGTTGAGATTGCCACGGTTTCTACGAAACCTCGCATGACGGCATTCCTTTAGGTTGCCACAACCTGAAAAACCTCGCATGACGCCCAATTAATAATGGAAAAATCCCATTTAAAATTGAGAATGAATTTGTACAAAAAATTGGTTTTTTCAACCTGGAGTTTGTTTGCATACATACTGCGCAGATGAAACAGAATTGAAAATTCCTTTGGCAAGTTATTCTGAGTATTTATTCCAAATTAATCAAATAGGTTTTCAAACGGCATTATTAATGGCAGGAATGAAATAAACCACAGTAAATATGTAACATAGGCTGTAAAAGAAGCAAAACGGAGAATATATGAAATATAACAAAAAATATGATGTAATCGTTGTGGGCGCGGGGCATGCCGGGGTTGAAGCTGCCCTGGCTTCAGCCAGAATGGGCGCCAGGACTCTTTGCTGCACAATAAATATGGATACCACAGCTCTCATGCCCTGTAACCCTTCAATTGGCGGGCCTGCAAAAGGCCAGTTATGCCGCGAAATAGATGCAATGGGGGGGCAGATGGCTAAAACCGCCGACCGGCATCAGATTCATATAAGGATGTTAAACACGGGAAAAGGCCCGGCGGTTCAGGCCCTTCGCGCCCAGGTTGCCCGGAAAAACTATCAATTTGATATGAAAAATATAATGGAGAATGCGCAAAACCTGGATTTAAAACAGGAAATGGTGACCCATATTCTAACAGAAAATGGTGAAGTAAAGGGGATTCGAACCATAACTGGATGGGAGTATCTGAGCTCTGCTGTTATTGTAACCACTGGTACCTTTCTTCGGGGATTGATTCATATCGGAGAGTTTACTTATCCTGCGGGACGATCCGGGGAATTTCCCTCCAACGAGCTTTCTGAATCTCTTAAATCTCTGGGCCTGGAATTGGGCAGGTTAAAAACGGGGACTGTGCCCAGGGTGGATAAAAGAACCATTGATTACTCGAAAACCACTCCCCAGTATCCCGATAATTTACCCCATACCTTTTCCTTCGAAACAAAAAAAGAAGTAAAACCGGGCCAGGTTCCCTGCTTCCTGACCTACACCACCAGGGAAACCCGGGATATCATTCTGGAAAATATGCATCGCTCACCCCTCCATGGGGATCAGAAGAAAATTGAAGGTGTGGGGCCTCGATATTGCCCTTCAATTGAAGATAAGATTTTACGTTTTCCCGATAAAATTACCCATCAGGTTTTTCTTGAACCTGAAGGGCTGGACACTTTGGAAATTTATGTCCAGGGCTTGTCAACCAGCCTGCCCATTGATGTTCAGGAATCCTATATAAAAACTGTTACAGGGTTGGAAAAAGCTGAGATAATGCGTCCCGGCTATGCTATTGAATACGATTATGTACCTCCCACCCAACTTCATCCCTGGTTGGAATCCAGAAAAATTAAAAGTCTTTTCCTGGCAGGCCAGATAAACGGGACCTCGGGTTACGAGGAAGCCGGCGCTCAGGGTTTATTGGCAGCAATAAATGCGGTTCTGTTATTGGATAATAAGGCTCCCCTGATTCTTGGCAGGGATGAGGCTTATATGGGGGTTCTGGTGGATGATCTGGTTACCCTGGGAACCCGGGAACCCTACCGTATGTTTTCTTCAAGGTGTGAATACCGCTTGACTCTGCGCCAGGATAATGCCGATGAACGGTTGACCCCAGTCGGCTACAGGCTGGGGTTGATTTCAGAAGAAAGATACCGGAATTTTAAAAACAAGATGGAAAATATTGAAAATGAAATTAACCGATTGAAGGAAAACAGGGTAAAAGGCAGGGATGCCCGGAGGTTATCTGAGCTTTTTGACAGTAATATCAAGCCAGGGGTTTCCTATTATGAGCTTTTGAAACGGCCTGAGGTTACTTACGATAAAATTCAACAGGTAGATAAAAACGCCCCAATTATTTACCGTAACCAGGAATGCCTGAAAGAAATAGAAATAAGTGATAGATGTGTAATAAGCGAGGTTGAAGCTGAGCAGGTTCAGATAAGAATAAAATATTCGGGTTATATCGATCGCCAGATGGAGCAGATTGAGAAATTCCGGCGGTTGGAAAATATCATCATTCCCGATGATATTGATTATGATAAGATAAAATCACTGAGAACAGAGGCACGGCAGAAATTAAAGGAAATACGCCCCCATTCAGCGGGCCAGGCCTCCCGGATCTCTGGGGTCAACCCTTCTGATGTTTCAATTGTGCTCATTTATTTGAATAAAATGAGAATTGTGGTCTGATAATGGAAAATTTAGATTTTTTTATTGAAAACCAGGAACTGGTAAAAAAATGGAATGAGATGAAACAAAACAGATATAACCTGATTTCAGCTTCAGTTATCCAGATTTTTTTTGCATTCCTCATTGTAGCTGGTTTCTATTATATGCATTCCATAGCTCAGGGAGCCAATACGGCAAAAAATCAGACTCTTGCTGGTATAATCATTCTGGTTATTGTTTTTCTTGGAATCAGAATTATTCCCGATTTTATCGATTATCGCAAATCAATTCGATCTTATCAAAATGAAGATTTAAACAAAAGAGAAAAAATTGAAAAACTTTGTGAAAAATACACCGTCAGTTATCCCCATGAAGATAAAGATTCCATAGCTATTAAAGCTTTGAATTACCATTTAAAGAAATGGAACGGTTTTTTTTATAAAAAATATTTTATTCTTATTAATATAAACACCCAATTTATTTTGATTCTGAATCCCGATGAAATTTCGATATTCGATGACATAAAACGGGCTCCAGTGCTGGATGAAGAAGTTTTCAAGGTAACGCTGAAGTTAAACCAACTGCAAACCCTCACTTTAATAAGAAGAAAAGATATGGATAAACTTACAGCCTGGCTGGAAAAATATAAGAAACATTCTTAATTATCAACCATATTTTTTCCACTGTGTATCTTCTATTTCAAAATTGCCCTGTTTCAAATTAAAAATAAGATCATCGTAGGTTTCGATGGGGTTATCAAACTCGGTCCAGGTCATAAAAAACATTTTTCTGTTATGGGAATCAGAACCAGCGGTTGTGGGCAGATCCAATTCTTCTGCCAGGTTCAATGCCTGATAGTTAGCCTGGGGACAACCTTTCAGGCAGTTTCCGTTAACCCCTTCGATAGCATCGATGTAATTCACTACATCATATTTTATTCTGTTAATTTCATCTTCATTCATAAAACGGTAAGGATGAGCCCAGACCACAGCTATATCCGGATCCGGCAGTAAATCTGTGGGAAAGTTTCCGCGATGGCCTTTGAATGTTTTAAGATCTTTGCCGAACAATAAGAAATCACCCCAGTTGTTGGTTATTTCCATACCGGCAAAAAAAGGTATGCCCATCTGGCCTATTTTTTCCTGTAAGAAAGTTACATCACCGGTATAATTGTGGTGGTTGGTAATGGTTACAGCGTAGGGTTTGAATTCTTTTACCTTTTCTACCAATTGCTGCGGTGAAAAACCACTGCATGAAGAAGTAGTTGTGTGGACGTGCAAGTCAATTTTATATTTCATATTTACCTCAATTGTTAATATAGACAAAACCTCAGTAAAGTTTCCAGTGAAGAATCTGATCTTTGCCCACAAAAGTTTTCCTGGGCCCCCATTTCAAATCTTCTGCATTGGTGCCTTCAAGCTTTATTTTGCCGGGTTTTATATTGGTTACTACAATCTGTTTACCAGCTTGCACTTCTCCTCGAAAAATATCATCTATATAAAAAAGTACCGACGATTCCAGGGAATTGTTTACAATAATAATAGTGGAATTGTAATTTTTCTTTTGTTTGTCAAAATTTTCAATATATTTCTGTAACCTGCTGGCTTTTTCGGGGTTATAAAAAGAAGCACGGTTATTTTTATAGGCTGTCTGAATCAAATCAAGCCCTTTTTTATCAGGCAGGGTTTTTGCAATATGCTCTGCGGTTTTCAGTAAACGGGTTGAAGTAATATATACCGATCTTCTTCCCGATCTTTTTTCCTGAATTCCCAATTCAAGAGCTACTTTTACCAGGCCCGCCACATCACTGTAAAGCAGGCAGCGGTCGATATTTTCTCCCAATTCCTCCAGGGTAAGGCCCAGTGGGCCGAATTCCACTACAAAGTCAATGTCCTTGAACCCCCGGGGCTGATACAGGCTACTTCTTTCGGTAATAATTGTTTCACCGGAAGCCCAAAGTGGAAAAGTGGAAATAATTATAAACAAGCTTAACAATTGTAAGAATTTTTTACTTTTCATTTTTTAAAATCACCTTTGAAGCCGGTTTGGCTTATATTTAGTTTTATGGTGTAATAAAATATTTTGTCTATTTTATATCCACAATAGATATCTCACAACCCACATAGCTGAGTGGTACAGAGATTGCCACGTCGCCTGGCGCTCCTCGCGATGGCGAAATTTGGGGAGGTACACAACCCACTTACCTTGTACCGGTGAGTGGCCGTTTTTTTCGCCTGTTAAACAAACTGAAATGCGAATGATACATTTCTCAATTTTTTTTAATGAGGGGAGTAACTCATAAAAGTTACTCCCCGAATTGTTACATTTATGCTTTTACCAGGGGTTCAAACTTTACAATTCTGGTAAAATCGTCAGCTTTAAGGGAAGCCCCTCCTACCAGGGCGCCGTCGATCTCTCTGGTGGCCATGAAACTGTCAATATTATTGGGTTTTACCGAACCGCCATAAAGAATCCGGACTTTCTGCGCCACCTCGTGGGATGCTTTGTCCACCAGCAGGTTGCGAACCATTCCTATGGTTTCATTGGCGCCTTCGGGCGTGTCGGTCTTGCCGGTTCCAATGGCCCAGATGGGTTCGTAAGCTATGACCATTTTTTCAATTTCTGAAGAAGTCAGGCCTTCCAGATCTTTTTTGACCTGAGATTCCACCCATGATTTGGTTTCGCCGGCTTCTCTCTGTTTTAAAGACTCGCCAACGCAAAGAATGGGAATAAGGCCGAAATTGAAGGCTGCTTTGAGTTTTTTATTTATCAGTTCATCGGTTTCACCGAAAATGTTTCTTCTTTCGGAGTGCCCCAGAATGACATAGCGACAGCCCACATCCTTGAGCATAAGAGGTGAAATTTCGCCGGTGAAAGCGCCTTTCTCCTCGAAATACATATTCTGGGCTGCCAGTTTTACAGTGGACCCCTTCAGGGCCTGGGATACAGGATGTAATGCCGTGAAAGTGGGGCCAACCACTACTTCCCGATCTTTTACATCGCTGGTATTTTTAATTAAATCTTCAACCAGATTAACTGCATCTCTTACGGTTTTATGCATTTTCCAGTTGCCTGCTAAAAATGGTACTCTCATTATTTTGGCTCCTTTATAATATTATGCTTTTATTTTTTGTTTATCCATTAATGCTACAACTCCTGGAAGTTCTTTTCCTTCGACAAACTCCAGGGATGCGCCGCCGCCAGTGGAAATATGTGTAATTTTATCTTCAACGCCGGCTTTCATGATGGCAGACACTGAATCACCGCCACCGATTACCGTGGTTCCATCAACTTCAGCAACTGCCTTGGCAATTTCCATGGTTCCCCGGGCAAACTCATCCACCTCGAAAATACCCATGGGGCCGTTCCAGAAAACGGTTCGGGCATTGGCAATTAATTTCTTGAATTTTTCGATGGTTTTGGGGCCAATATCAACACCCATCATATTTGAAGGGATATTATCCTTTTCCACGGTTTCTGATTTACCGTTTCCACTGGGATCATCAGTAGCAGTAACATCATCAGGCAGAGCGAAAGTAAGCCCTTTATCAGAAACAGTTTTCATAATATCTTTTACCTTCTCCAGGTCCGGATCACAAAGGGATTTTCCGATGTTGTAACCCTCAGCTTTAAGGAAGGAGAAAGCCATGCCTCCACCTATGATAAATCCGTCGCATGTGTCGAGCAGGTTTTTAATTACACCGATTTTATCACTTACTTTTGCGCCACCAAGAATAACATAGAAGGGTTTTTCAGGATCTCTGAGCACCTTGCCCAGAAATTCGAGTTCTTTTTCAATAAGGAACCCTGCCACTGCGGGTAAATGTTTTGCAACTCCCTCTGTGGATGCATGGGCCCGGTGGGCGGTTCCAAAAGCATCATTCACATAGACTTCACCAAGTTCTGCCAGTTCTTTTGCAAAATTGGGGTCGTTTTTCTTTTCCTCTTTATGGAAGCGGGTGTTTTCAAGAAGGATTACATCGCCGTTTTTCATTGCCATTACTCTGTCTTTAACTTCCTGTCCCACACAGTCATCAAGTTTGGTTACATTTTTGCCCAGAAGTTCCGATAATTTTCTGGCTACCGGGTCCATTTTAAGTTCAGCTTTAACCTCGCCCTTGGGTCTTCCCAGGTGTGACATGAGGATCAGTTTGGCATTTTGATCGAGTACATATTTAATTGTGGGCAGAGCTTTTCTGATTCGGGTATCGTCCTTGACATCGCCGTCTTTGAGGGGCACATTGAAATCAACCCTCATGAGTACCCTTTTATTTTTAACATCAACATCTTTTACCGTTGCCTTATTCATATATTCACCTCGTTATAATTTTGAAAAGAGCAGGAGCTTTACGCTCCTGCTCTTTGTTATTATTATTTGTTTTTTTTAGACCTTTGCCGGTGATTTTTTCATCATATAGGCAATCAGGTCAAGCATTCTCATGGAATAGCCCCATTCGTTATCATACCAGGCCAATACTTTTACGGTATTTCCCTCAATAACCATGGTGCTGTCGGCATCCACTATGCTGGAGTGGTTGTTGCCCTTATAATCCATACTTACCAGGGGCTCTTCACTGAAGCCAAGATAATCGTTGGTGGCAGCCTTAAGGGCATTATTTACCTCTTCTCTGGTAGTGGATTTTTCCACCTTTACAACCAGGTCAACAACGGAAACATCCGGGGTGGGAACTCTGATTGCCATTCCGTCGATTTTTCCTTTTAAATCGGGAATAACCTTGGCGGTAGCTTTGGCAGCGCCGGTGGTGGTGGGGATGATATTCAAAGCTGCTGCCCTGGCTCTTCTCAGATCGCTGTGAGGCAGATCCAGAATTCTCTGGTCGTTGGTGTAAGCGTGGATGGTGGTCATCAAAGCGCTTTCAATTTTAAATTTATCATGAAGTACTTTGGCTACGGGAGCCAGGCAGTTTGTAGTACAGGATGCATTTGACAGTACATCGTGTTCCTCGGGATTGTAGGTATTCTCATTAACACCCATAACTATGGTATGTACGTCGCTACCCTTGGCAGGAGCTGAAATTATAACTTTCCTGGCTCCGCCCTTCATATGCAGGCTGGCTTTTTCCTTGGTTCTGAATACGCCAGTGGATTCCACCACATATTCCACACCCAGTTCTTTCCAGGGTAATTTGGTGGGGTCTTTTTCTGAGAGCATTTTAATCTCGGTACCGTCAATGATCATTTTTCCATCTTCATATTTTACATCTCCCTCGTAAGGGCCAAAGGTGGAATCGTATTTAAAAAGGTGTACCATAGTTGTGGGATCTCCCAGATCGTTAATGGCTACCACATCAAAGTCATATCTATCTTTGTGTTTCAGCCAACCTCTTAAGACTAATCGGCCTATTCGACCAAAACCGTTAATTCCAACGTTCATATTTTTTCCTCCTTAGTTTATCTTTACATTTTTATTTTTAACACTCCGGGCAATTTGTTCCAGTCGCCGGAGATGACTGTTAACAGATGACTTGGCCAGTGGAGGGGAAAAAAGTTCTCCCAACTCTTTTAAAGTGGCCTCAGGATATTCCAACCGCAGATCTGCGGCCTGTTTTAATTTCTTTGGTAATCTGGGTAAAACACCTGCTTCTTTCAATATGGATATATTATGTACCTGCCTTGTGGCAGCTTTAGCGGTTTTATCCAGATTGGAAGTTTCTGCGTTTACCTTTCTTCTTACTTCTTCCTTGGTTTCCTTTATGGCTCTTATTTCTTCAAATTTCAGCAGAGCATTATATGCCCCCAGTATATTCAACAAATTAGCTATATTTTCAGCCTTTTTTACATAAACAACAATTTTGTTTCGCCGGTGAATAATTTTAGCTGTTACTTCCATTCTTGCCATAATTTTTACCAGTGTTCGTGCAGTTTCCATATCTTTCTGGGTTATTTCCAGGTGATAATAATTGCCAGGAGAACTCACAGAACCAGCTGCCAGAAATGCTCCCGCTAGAAAAAACCTTCTGCAGCAAGCCCGGCGAATATTCTTTTTCTGCAGTTTTGCAAAAATTCCCCAACGCCGAAGGTATTCCTGCATGGAAGGGGTGAAAGGAGCGAAAATATGATATATTTTCCTTTTATACAAAAATTTTTCCCGGTCCGATTTCCATTCGATTATTTCCTGTGAAACTTCTTTCAAAATTTTATATATCAGCCGGGCCACACTGGAAAGCCTGGTTTTTATTTCCAGCAGGTTTCCATTGTGTGGGGGCGAACTGATTGTAGAGAAAATATAGCCTGCCAACAATGCTTCTTTACAACATAATTTTTCGGGAAAATTCCGGGAAATCTCCTCCCGGGCATTCATTGAAAAAGAAACATTGAGTGTTTTTTCTTCGCGTCCCCTCTGACTTTTTCTCTTCACGGCATTCATACTCATTTCCCTCAATTACAGGGTTTGCTCTGTTTTTAAAAATTGTTTGTGTATAATATACACTATAATATTATTACAAGATTGTCAATATAAACTATTGAATTTTCCTTGTATTTCAAAACAAAATATGTCTGTAATTGTTCCTTTATCAATTACTTGATTGATATTTCAAGTTACAATAGTATTATGATTCTTCATTCTTTCATTAAAATCTGACCCGCTTTTCTTTGTAACAGGAGAAGCCCATATATAACCCATTTATAACATAAGAATATATCGTTCGCCTCAATTAAAAATTGGGGAATCCCATTTAGAATGGGAGAACATATTGTTCGCATTATATTTTTTTTACCCGGCGAAAAATTCAGTCGCTCACCAACGCGAGGTAAATGGGTATGGAACCAACCCGAATTTCGTCATCGCGAGGAGCGCCAGGCGACGTGGCGATCTCTGTACCACCCAGGTAAATTGGTTTTGAACCAACCCGATCTAAGTTGTGATTGCCACGGTTTCTGAGAAACCGCGCAATGACGCCATGGCGGGCTATGGAAATGTGACGGACTTATGGAAAACAGAATAAGTATTTTACAATTCCAGAGGCAGTATAAATAAAAACGAGGGAAAATTTACCCTCGTTTTTTTTGCAGCTGCAAATTTATTAAAGTTTTAATTAATGTTTCTTTTTTACTTATATATCCATTATTTCTTTTTCTTTGTTCTCAATAACCACATCCACTTCATCTGTGTATTTATCGGTAAGTTTTTGAATCTCTTCCTGTCCCTGATGAAGGTCGTCTTTGGTTATTTCGCTTTCTTTTTCCATTTCCTTTAAATAGTCAATGGCGTCGCGGCGGATATTTCTCACAGAAATCTTGGCTTCCTCGCCTCTCTTCTTGACCACCTTTACCAGCTCTTTACGCCGTTCTTCGGTGAGAGGGGGAAATACCAGCCGGATCAACTTTCCATCGGTGTTGGGGTTTATTCCCAGATCTGATTTCAGAATGGCCTTTTCTATCTCGCCCACCACACTCTGATCCCAGGGCTGGATTAAAATCATTCTGGCCTCGGGGACTGAAATACTGGCCAATTGCTTGATGGGCATTTCCTGGCCGTAGGCGGGGACCCGGATGGGATCCAGAATGGCCGGAGAAGCCCGTCCCGTCCTTATGCTGGCAAAATCCTTCACCATAGCTTCTATTGCCTTTTTCATTCGATCTTCAGTTTCGTTATAAAGTTCTTTATCTACCATAATTGTTTGCCTCCTTAATCAATATCTACCACTGTACCCACTTTTTCACCAGATACAGCTTTAAGAAGATTACCCCGTTCATTTACATTGAAAACCTGAATCGGCAGGTGGTTATCCATGCAGAGAGAAAGCGCAGTTGAGTCCATAACTTTGACTCCTAATTCCAGGGCTTTTTGATATGTCAGTTTGCTGAAATATTTGGCATCTTCAAATTTTTCGGGATCTTTATCATATATCCCCTTTACTTTTGTGGCTTTTAAAAGCACGTCGGCTTTCATTTCCAATGCTCTGAGGGCTGCCGCGGTATCGGTAGTAAAATAGGGGTGTCCTGTTCCACCGCCGAAGATTACCACATAGCCTTTTTCCAGGTGTCTTATGGCTCTCAGTCGAATAAACGGTTCGGCCACGTCCTTGATTTCAATGGAGGTTAAAACCCGGGATGGGATATGAATCCGGTCCAGAGCATCTCTCAAACCCAGGGCATTAATAACCGTAGCCATCATTCCCATCTGGTCTGCGGTGGCTCGATCCATATCCCTGGCGGTCCGGCCTCTCCAGAAGTTGCCTCCGCCCACCACAATACCCAGTTGAACACCGGATTGAACCACTCTTTTTACTTCGCCGGCAAAAATTTCCAGGGTATCGTTATCAATTCCTGCCTTATTTTCACCTGCCAGGGTTTCTCCGCTTAACTTTAATAGAACTCTCTTATATCTAGACATGATTTTACTCCAACTAAATTTTCCATGTTTTAAACAGATATTAAATAAAAAAGGGCGAACTCCTTTATGAAGTTCGCCCCGGCAAACAAGATTAATCTCCCAAAGAAAATCTTACAAACCTGCTTACTTTAATGTTTTCACCCAGTTTGGCGATTGCTTCGGTTACCACATCCCGGATTTTTTTCTTGTCGTCCCTGATGTAGGCCTGTTCCAGAAGGCAAATCTCTTCAAAGAACTTGCCGATTCTTCCCTCGACAATCTTATCTACGATCTTTTCTGGTTTACCCTCTTTCAAGGTAAGGTTTTTCAGAATCTCTTTTTCCTTATTCACTACATCCTCGGGCACATCTTCACGATCTACGTAGGAAGGCTGGGTTGCCGCCACCTGCATTGCCAACTCTTTACAAAGATTTACAAACTCTTCGTTGCTGGCAACAAAGTCAGTTTCACAGTTAACCTGAACCAACACGCCGATTCTTCCGCCCATATGGATGTAAGACTCGATTCTTCCGTTTTTGGTGGCTCTGTCAACTTTTTTCTCAGCTTTGGCAATACCCTCTTCACGAAGAATTTTCTTCGCTTTTTCCATATCGCCCTCGGCCTTGGTCAGAGCCTTTTTACAATCCATCATTCCTGCGCCGGTTTCTTCGCGCAGTTTTTTTACGTCGGCTGCAGTAATTTTCATCTAGTATCACTCCTGTCAGATTCAATAAAAGAGGTCAGGGATAGCCTGACCTCCGTTAAGTTGATAATCAGAAATTATTTTTCTGTTTCTGAAGGAACATCGGGCCTGGTAACAACCTTTTCAGTCTCGGTTTTCACATCTCCGGTATGTTCGCTTCGTATAACCTCGGAGGGTGACTCCACAGGTTTGCTCTCACCCCTTGGGGTAATTATGCGGGTCTGGGGGCCGGTCAGAATGGGGGCCTTGGCTTCGGCGCCGGGACTCATCACTTTTGTGGTAGGCCCGGTGAGAACCACCTCGGCTTCTCTCTCCAATTCATCTTCCCGTTCTTCCATTCCCAGAGCTTCAGCTGCTTCGCTCTCCATCTCTGTCTTGGCTTCTATAACCGCATCGGCTATCCGGGAAGTTATCAACTTGACTGCCCGAATTGCGTCATCGTTTCCAGGTATGGGATAATCAATGAGATCAGGGTCGCAATTGGTATCGATAATTGCAATTATGGGAATACCTAACTTGCGGGCTTCCAATACGGCAATATTTTCTTTCCTGGGGTCAATTATATATACCACACCGGGTAAACCGGGCATATCTTTTATGCCGCCAAGAAATCTTTCCAATTTCTTACGCTGATCATCAAGGCGTTTGGCCTCCTTCTTTGGAAGAAGATCCAACTGTCCCTCTTCGACCATGGCATCCAACTCTTTCAAACGCTGAATTCTCTTGCGAATGGTTTTGAAATTGGTAAGCATACCGCCCAGCCAACGCTGGGTAACAAAATACATACCGCAACGCTTCGCCTCTTCCCTGACTGATTCCTGGGCCTGTTTCTTGGTTCCCACAAATAACACCGGCTCGCCAGCCTTAATCACCTCTTTTACAAAATCATAGGCGCTTTTCATCTTTTGAACCGTTTTCTGCAGGTCGATTATATAAATACCATTTCTTTCGGTAAAAATATACTTACGCATTTTGGGGTTCCAACGACGGGTCTGATGTCCAAAATGAACACCAGCTTCCAGAAGCTGTTTCATGGTAACAACGGCCATCTATTTTTCACCTCCTTCCCCATACGGGTTCTTCCTGGCGTTGTTTCCGACTTTTCCAACTCGCCGAAACGAGCACCCGGGAAAAGAATCCACAACGCTGTGTGATTAAAATCTAATGCATATTCTTGTTTTGAAAACTGAATCCTGCATTCAGGTTAATCATTATAAACAAATTATTGAAATTTTGCAATAGTAAATCTAAAAATTTCTGAATTTTTACCTTGATAACGCTGTAATACCCGCCACCAATATATTTCCTTTTACTTTACAATATTTCATGCTGGTTTTCATGGAGGAATTCCGATGAATAGGACAAATTAATAATTATGAAGGCAGCGTTATTCATACCCGAAGGTTTTAATCATATTGTATCAATTTCAGAGGAAATAACGTTGGAACTGGAGAACCAGGGCATTGAAATCGATTTAAACCTGGTAGGTTCCAGTGACATACAGAAGAATAATAACCCGACTTATTTCAGGGAAAGAGAACTGATTGTTATCGGAGCTCCCACCCTCAACTGGTCCGGTGATATTCCCGGAGAAATAAGCAGTTTTATTAAAAGTTGCAATTATTTGCAGGGTAAGAAAGTAGCTACTTTTGTTACAGGCAGCTTATTCGGCTCCGGGAACGCTCAGAAAAAATTAATGGAAACCGTCGAAGGGAAAGGAGCTTTTCTCTTTGATTTTGACATTATTTCAGACGAAAAAAAGGCAAAAACCTTTGCCCGGCGCCTGGTAAAAGTCAAACAGACAAGTTTATAATTAAAATTTAAATACCAAGGGGGTAATTTTATGAAGGCAGTATTAATGGCAGGAGGAGAAGGAACCAGGCTGAGGCCCCTTACGGCGAACAGGCCCAAACCCCTGGTTTCTCTGGCAAACAAACCGGTGATGGAGTATATTATCGAGTTGCTGAAAAAGCATGGCATTACCCAGATAATTATTACTCTTCATTACCTGGCTGACGAGATAGTGAGTTATTTTGGCGACGGCTCCGACTGGGGAGTACAACTCATGTACTCCGTGGAAGAGGAACCCCTGGGCACTGCCGGCGCAGTGAAGATGGTTTCTGAATATCTGGACGATACTTTCATGATCATCAGCGGTGATGCCCTTACTGATTTCGATCTTTCCAAGGCAATAGAATATCATAAAGAAAAGAAAGCGGTAGCAACCCTTACCCTGACCAGGGTGGACAACCCCCTGGAATACGGCGTGGTTATTACCGATGAGGACGGCTCAATCCGCCGGTTCCTGGAAAAACCCTCATGGGGCGAGGTTTTCAGCGATACGGTGAACACTGGTATCTACATACTGGAGCCCGAAGTTTTCGATTATATGGAAAAAAACAAGAAATATGACTGGAGTAAGGATATTTTTCCCCAGCTTTTAGAGCGTGAACGTCCCATGTTCGGCCATATAGCCACCGGTTACTGGTGTGATATTGGAAACCTGCAGCAATACCGCCAGGCCCACATCGATTTAATTCAGGGCCGCGTTGACGCCGAACCTCCGGGTAAAAACATCGGCAGAAAAATCTGGCTGGGCGAGGGATCGGAAATACATCCCGAGGCCAATATTCAGGGCCCCTGTGTTATTGGTAAGAATTGCCGGATCAAAGCCGGCGTAAACATAGACGAATTCACTGTTATAGGCGATAACTGCATAGTGGAGGAAGAAGCTAATATTCACCGGTGCATAATGTGGAACAACGTATATGTGGGCAAAAAAACCCGAATGGTGGGCTCAATTATTTGCCGGCATAATACCATTAAAAACAATGTGGTTATAAATGAAGGTGTCGTTCTCGGCGACAAGGTTTATATCGGTTCTGGCGCTGTGGTACAGCCCCAGGTGAAAGTATGGCCCGATAAAAACATCGAGGCCGGCGCCACAGTTAATATGAGCCTTATCTGGGGTGTGAAATGGCCGGGGTCCCTGTTTGGGGTTGATGGCATCTCCGGGCTGGCAAATATCGAACTTACTCCCGAACTGGCTTTAAAACTGGGGGCAGCTTTCGGCGCTTATCTTGCCAAGAATTCCTCTGCCACCACCAGCCGGGATTCCAACCCCGCAGTGAGAATGATAAATCGCGCTATTATCTGTGGTATGACCTCGGTGGGAGTAAATATTCATGATTTAAGGGTATTACCTTCGCCCATAAGCCGATATGCCATAAAAAATACCGGCGCCAAGGGAGGAATTCATACCCGCATAGATCCAACCGACCCCAGATCTATCCTGCTGGAATTCTTCGATGACCGGGGAATTAATATCAGCAAGGCGGTAGAGCGGAAACTGGAGAATATTTTCTTCAGGGAAGACTTTCGCAGAACCCCCATGGAAGAAGTGGGAACCATCGATTTCCCGTCCCGTTCCATTGATCAATACAACGAAGGTTATATCAACAACCTGGATACCGATGCAATAAGAAAAGCAAACTTCAAGGTGGTAATTAATTACGGTTTTGGAAATGCCACCCTGGTTCTACCATATCTGCTGGGTAAAATGGGCTGCGAAATGATTGCTATTAACGCTTATCTGGAACATAACAAAGCCCGGGAAGCCATGGAGAATGTGGAAGTGGGGCTGAAGAATCTTTCAGATATTGTAACAACACTGAATGCAGATCTGGGTGTGCGCCTGGATGTGGACAGTGAAAAGATTATCATTGCTGACGATAAAGGTAATATTATTTCCGACGATAAATTACTTGCATTATATGCCTACCTTACCCTGAAACATACTCCCAACAGCATAGTTGCGGTTCCGGTTACTGCGCCTTCAATAATTGAAGCAATTGCTCATCGGTTCAACGGCAAGGTGATTCGCACCAAGACCGATGGAAGGTCTTTAATGCATACTGCCTCTCTGGGTGAAAAACGCATAGCTTTCGCAGGCAACTCAAACGGAAAGTTTATCTTCCCTCAATTCCAGACCGCTTTCGATGCCATGTTTGCTTTTGCCAAAATGATGGAAATGCTTGCCCTGGAAGGCAAAAAATTGTCGGAATTCCTTAATGAAATTCCTGATTTCCACGTGGCAACCACTTCTGTGGAATGCAGATGGCAGCAGAAGGGTAAAATTATGAGGCGAATGATTGAAATGCACAAGGATAAACCTATGGAAGTTGTGGAAGGATTGAAAATATTCTATGATCAGGCATGGACTTTAATGCTGCCTGATCCGGCTGCTCCTGTATTCCATCTTTATGCCGAGGCAGGCACCGACAAGGAAGCCAGAAAATACCTGGAAAAACTGGTAGCTTCGGTGGAAGAATTGAAAGAGGAAACTCCTGTTAACCTGGATTTGGAATCACCCGAAAAGAAACCCGTAGCTGAGAATGTGGAAGAGCCCAGGGATGAACGGGGCGGTTATTTATCGGTAGAACGTGCTTTCCATTTCTGGATTCCCGGTAAATATCTGGGTATCAGAGCCAGAAATTTCAAGGAGTTTGTGGATGCCATTCATTATATTGAACCTGCATCAATGCAATTCCATATGTCTAAAGGAGATTTCGCAAACTGGCTGGAATATGAATTGGACTATCCCAAAAGAGCACAGAAAATTCGGGCTTTAAGGGATCAGGATATCCAGGGCGAGGAACTCCGGGAAGCATTATTGAAGATCCTGGCCCAATAAAGGAGATAATAAATGTCATTCTGGACCGATGTAAGAGCCGAATCCAGAAGGTTAAGAACCTCCAGCGATGCAGCCCAGTGTATTTACACAAAGGTTGCAACCTCCGGGGTTAATATGTTAAGTATTATAAAACCATCTTTTTTTATAGGACAATTATCCACGTTGGCTTATGATTATATAAGCTACGTGGATAAATTTTTGGATGTGGAAGATCGGGACTGGGGCGAATATTTAAAATTCGTTCTTTATATCCGGGAAATTACCAAGAAGCTCTCCAGGAATATCACTCAACTTGAAAGCCCATTAAACCAGTTAATAAAGGATGTTGAGGAAATATTTGAAGGAGATCAACTGGAAGAGGATTTTGACGATGAACCTGAGCCCGAGGAAGTTGATGAGCCCGAGAATATCGATGATGCCCTTTCTCTGGAGCCTGTTGAAGATAAAAATGAATATAAAGAAATTTCCACCGATCGCGACGAGTTAAATAAAGATTATGAAAACCTCAAAGAAGAACTGAGGGTGAAAATACGGCCCGCAGAGGTGCCAGACCGAATCACCCTTGAATTGGCAAAAGAGGTTGCAGAAGTTTTTCTGGAGTGCGTTCAGCTTCTAAAAGAAATTAGAAGATTGGAAGAGTGCCCGGAAGGAGATCTTTCATCTTTAATAACAATATTAATTGATATAAGGTTCGGCCTGTGCCGGGAAATGAAAAACCACCTGATGGAAGACATTCAGGTGGAGGATACTTTCACATTCAAACCGGGGCTGCTGACCTGGACCACCCATTTTCTGGAAAATTTCTCTGAAAAAATTAACCAGGAATGGAGTACATAGAAACTACTGGAGACTGATAAATGAGCACCAAAGCATTTCATGGCGGGGTCCATCCCCCCGAACATAAAGAAGAAACCCAGGCTGAGGCCATCCAGATTCTGGAGATCCCTAAAAAAGTAACCATCCCCATGTCTATGCACCTGGGGGTACCGGCACAGCCTCTGGTGAAAGTAAATGACGAAGTACATACGGGACAGAAAATCGGCGAAAGCGATGCCTTCATTACTGCGGTTATTCATTCTCCCATAACCGGCAAGGTTGTTGCCATAGAGGATGCCCCTCATCCGGTTCAGGGTATCTGCAAGGCTGTCATTATTGAAGGCGCTGACGTGGATATTCCCTATTATAAGGCTCCTACCCGGCACTGGGAAGAGATGCCTCCAAAGGAAATAGTGGCGCTTATAAAAGAAGCCGGCATTGTGGGCCTGGGCGGAGCTGCTTTTCCCACTCACATCAAACTGACTCCTCCGGAAGGCAAGCATGTTGACAGCCTTATTATAAATGGCGCAGAATGTGAGCCTTACCTTACCAGTGATGATCGATTGATGAACGAACGTGCCGATGACCTGATAGAGGGAATCAGGATTCTTAAAAGAGCCACCGGAGCCACCGAAGTAATTCTTGCCCTGGAAGATAACAAATACCTGGCCAACAAGTCTTTGGATAAAGCCCTGGAAGGCAGGACCAATATAATTACCAAGAAAGTATTGAAAACCCAATACCCCCAGGGGTCTGAAAAACAATTGATTCAGGCTATCACCGGAAAGGAAGTTCCCTCCGGCGGACTTCCCATAGATGTGGGAGTTGTGGTGCAGAATGTGGGCACAGCTATTGCCGTATATGAAGCTGTGACTATAGGTAAGCCTCTCATTGAAAGGGTTATAACTGTAAGCGGCGATGCGGTAAAAAACCCCGGTAATTTTCTTGCCCGTTTTGGAATACCTTTCCGCACCCTGATCGAAGCTGCCGGCGGTTTCAAGGGTGACGCAGGCAAGATTATCATGGGTGGCCCCATGATGGGAATTGCCCAATATACACTGGATGTTCCTGTAATAAAGGGAGTCTCAGGAATACTGGTGTTATCAGAAGAAGCCACCGAATTACCCGAACCTGAAAATTGCATTCGTTGTTCTTTCTGTGTCAAGGCCTGCCCCCAGAAATTAATGCCCCAGATGCTGGGTAAACTTGCCCAGAAAGAAAAATGGACGGAAATGAAATATAATTATAACATGATGGATTGTATGGAGTGCGGATCCTGCACTTATACTTGCCCCGCCAGGATTCCTCTGGTTCAGTTAATCAGGCTGGGTAAATACAAGACCCGGATGTTAAAAATATAATCTAAAAATTGAAGCTGTTCCAAAAGAGCAGCTTTTTTTTATATTGAATAATGATAACTTCGTCAGCCCGAGAAGCGCCAGCAACGTGGCGATCTCTGTGCCACCCCACTGGGAATGGGGGAAATCCCATTTAGAATGGGAGAACACGTTGTTCGCATTATAGTTTTTTCAGCGGTAAAATATTCGGGCGTTCACGGAAGCAAGGTAAGTGGGAATGGAACCAAACTGATCTAAGTTGAGATTGCCACGGTTTCTTCGAAGCCCCGTAATGACAACATTCTTTTAGATTGCCAAACCTGGAAAGACTTGCAATGACTGTTTGGTGTGTTTTCAGCATAAATTCAAAATTAACTTATGAACAGAATCATTGAGTCGGAATAAAGTCCTTCAGGCGATCTGCCGCCAGTCGAGCCATTTTTAAAAAGGTAAAATTATCCAGATAATAAGGTTTATTTAATTCAAATATCAGAGTATCCAACTTTCCTGTCAATTCTTTCATCAAAACCAGCCAGTTTATACAGCTGTGTTTAAGGGTCATCGGGATGGCATGAAACTCGCCACGGGACTGATTGTAATTATCTGATAAATGAGTGGTTGAAATATATGGTTCAACCACAGATAAAAAATCCACAGGATTGCTGTCATATACCGAATGGCTGGTATCCAGGCAAATTGACAAGCGATTCTTTCCAAAGGTTTCTACCATCAATTTCAACTCACTGGCTTTTCCCCCGTAATGAGAAGAGAGCATGTTTTCTACACTGGGTTTCAGCCGGGATAAAGGGTTGTTTTCAAGAATAATCTTCAAGCTTTCCAGGCACAGCATTTGTTGAATGTGGGCCGGAGTGCGGGTTAAATGGTGTCCGGGATGAATTATTAAAAAACCCTTTTCTGTAAGTTCTTCCAGGGGTTTTATACAATGCAGAAATTTCAGAATAGTTGCAATAGCTTCTTCTCTAATGTTTTTATCGGGGTCCGTAATAGAAAGATGAAAAGGGGCATGAATAGAATTAATTCTGATTTTCAACCGTAAGAGAACTTTTTTTAAGTTTTCGATAAATTCATTCTCCAGGTAGGGAAAACTGCTGTAATTATGGCCGTCAATTTCAATTATATTGAAACCGGCTTTCTTAATGTCTACCAGATGATCAATTATAGTGTTTTCGCCGGTATCCACACAGCAGGTTGAAACTCCGACCTCCATAAAGCACCTTCCCACAGCAATAGAATTTTTATCATTAATTTCTTCTGTAAATTGAGTTTTCCTTTTAACATATTGCATTTGGAATTTATTTGTTATATGATTGTTAACATAGAAAAAAGGAAGCAAAAAAATGAAAGCAATCTATCATTTTGTTGAAAACGAATACTTCAGGCATTTTAAGGATAAAACTCAATACTTTTCCCCTGATTTCTTCAATGAGGGGTTTATTCATTGTACCGGGGAACCTAATGTTGTAATTTCTATTTGCAACAATATAAACAGGAATTCCCCTCACGATTTTGTACTTTTAAAAATTGATGAAAATAAAGTAAAAGCGCCGGTTATCTACGAGAAAAATCCGGGCTCACATATTGAATTCCCCCATATTTACGGCTTTATAAATAAAGATGCCATAGTCGATATTAAAACAATGCAGCGAACATCTTCTGGTGATTTTCTCTTTCCTTTCTGAAATTCAGGTTAAAAAGAACTGTCCCGGAAAGGCAGTTTCTTTGTTTTTATGGTTTTTGACAGGAGTATGCGGGTAAGAAACAAACAATAGCTAAATTGAGATTGCCACGGTTCCTATGAAACCCTGCAATGACGGGCTTCGGATATGTTTTTCCGACATTGAGAGCCTCGAAGAAGCGTGGCAATACCAACCTGCAGGGGTTGGGCTCCCTGTTCACCGGGGTGAGTGATGACGATTTTCATGTAGAATTTTTTCTCTATCAATCGTTGAAGCTTTCTGAGAATTTATATAAAAAGGATTTCTAATACCATTATCTAAATTCAACAAAAATAAATCATTAATTTCTGACGACAATTAAGAAAAAAGGAGATTCAATTATGGGATCCGACATTCTTACAAAAATACTTTTTGGTGTCCCATCCATACTTATAGCTTTTGTTGTTCATGAAATATGTCATGGATATTCGGCATTCTTATTCGGTGACCCCACCGCAAAGTATGAGGGGCGGTTCAGTATAGACCCCCGAAAACATATTGACCCCATCGGGGCAGGTGTGCTTATATTTACCCTTCTATTTTCGCCCTTTGTTATTGGATGGGCAAAACCGGTAAAGGTAAACCCTTATAACTTTAAAAGCCCACGACAGCATATGGCATGGGTGGCTTTTGCCGGGCCTCTTTCCAACTTCACCATGGCGGCTATAGCAGGAATTCCCATCAAAT
The DNA here is from genome assembly GCA_964607865.1 of uncultured bacterium. Classification (GTDB taxonomy): domain Bacteria; phylum Vulcanimicrobiota; class JAJTBE01; order JAJTBE01; family CAZSLZ01; genus CAZSLZ01. Next base: position 11,394 of record CAZSLZ010000003.1, on the reverse strand, counting down.
TCGGAATGATTTCTTCGGGAATTCTCTTCCAGTTCTTAATGGTCTTTGTAATGGTAAACATCGGCCTGGGGTTATTTAACCTTATTCCCATTCCACCCCTGGACGGGTCAAAAATCCTGTATGGAATATTGCCTTCCAAACAGGCTTATGATTTGATGGAAATGGAACGGCAGTACGCAACCTATATACCCCTGGTATTGGCTGCGGTGATTTTTCTCATGCCGGGATGGATTATTGCCATACCCTATGGCTTTCTAATGAGGCTGTTTCTGGGACAGGGATTATTCTAAAAAAAATACCAGCAGAACGATACCGGTGGCGGATTACATTGATAAATTTCTGATTTCTGCTTCCGGTTTTCTATTTTTCGGGGAGTGGTTCCCCGCCTTCCAGAATAAGGTTGCCATTCTCGGTTCTGATATCTTCAAGTTTAAAACTGACATTTGATGGAACCAAGCTTTGAGAATCTATAAGGAAGGAATCGCCTTCCTGTTTTATTGAGGGATCCTGAGAATTCTCATAAGCAACCGATGAAAGAAGTTTGGTTAAAAATTTTGGAACCGGTAAAAAGCCCAGAATATCCAGTTTGGAAGGAGTCAGTTTGATCTTTCCCTCCCTGGTGGCGCTTACCCTGGCTTTTAGATCGAAGGGAATATTTACCAGCTTTTTAACTTTTCCAGTTAGTTCGATTTTATTATCGGGCAAATAACTGATTTGCAACTCGGAAAAACCTTCTTTTTTTAACTGCTCCCCTTTTGTAATATTTAAAAAATGTGTGGAAGATTTTTCCGGTAACCTCAGCTGAAAATCTTTTACTTTCATGGGTTTCCTGCCCAGCCCCACCATCTCTCCCAGGGGCAATCCATCTTCCCTGTTGGCAAGAGCTTCCACCGATAACAACCTGGTTACAGATTCAGCTGTGCCGTCAATTTGAATTCTCATCCGGTCAACAATAATATCTTTGCCCTTCAGGTTGCAGGCGCTGAAAGTATTGGAATCGCAATCGAAAGTAAGTTCCGGGGTTTCCTTCGATGAAGTTTGCGGAGCAGACATTGTTCTGTTCTTAAATCCCTGAAGTTTTTCCAGCTGGGCTCTCAACTGGGCGTTTTCGTCTTTCAATGAATGAATTAACTCGTCTTTTTCCCTTGTGCCAACCTTCTTTGAACCCGTTGTTTTGGGCATGTAACCGCCCACATTGGGCCTGCTTATTTTAAATCCTGAATTTATCTTATCCATATTTTTCCCCTTAAACATTTTCTGGTTGCAACCCGCCTGCCACATCTTGTTGATACCAGTCTTTGTATATCATTTTTCTTGAGCAAAAAACTTTAGAACTTTTCTGTAATCAATATTTATGTTTGAAAATTATATTATACCAGAAAAGTTTATAATTTAAAAGATATTTTAAGTATTTTCCAGGCGGCTCAGCAGGTTTTTCCAGGCCTTTTGAACTTCTTTCCTGGTTTTTTCTGGTGTCCGGGTATTGTCAATAACAACCTGTGCCATGGTTTTCTTTTTTTCAATAGATATCTGGGATTCGATTTTCCTTATTGCCTTATCTGGTTGAATTCCCTCGCGCCGCATCAACCTTTCCTTCTGCTGAAGCGGAGTACAATACACCACCCAGGCTTCATCATGGTTAATAACAATATCAGCTTCATACAGCAGTGGAATTACAATTACCGCCACCCTGGAGCGGCACTGGTTAACCTGGCGGATCATTTCTTCCCGAATACGGGGGTGCATAATGGAGTTGAGTTTTTTCCGCGCTTTTTCAGAGGAGAAAATAATTTCTCCCATTTTTTTTCGGTTCAGGGTTTCATCGGAGTTTAATAACTCCTCTCCCCATACTTCAACAATCTGCTTCAGGGCAGGCGAGCCCGGGGTTACTACCTGCCTTGCAATAAGGTCTGTATCCACAATACAGGCTCCAAGATCTGCCAGCTCTTTTGCCACCAGGCTCTTTCCTGTGGCAATACTTCCGGTTAATGCAATAACATATTTTTCCGGGTTATAAGGCCGGTTTTTATTTCTCATTTGTTATTCAGTCTTCCGATTCCTCGGGCCTGAAGGGTTTGAATATACCCAGGGTGGTTTCCCCGTCAACTTCCCCGTCAATTAAGGATCTGATAACAAAGTGCTTGGGCTCTGCAACTCCCAGGCCGTCAATATAGGCAATGACATGAAAAATTGAATTACGGTTTTCAAGAAAAAAAGTTTCATCAGGAGTTCCGCCGATTTTCTGATCTTTTTCGTAAATCTCAAACCTGTGCTTGAACTCACCGGCAGCCCCGCCATAAATTGCCACCAGGCAGATAGTTTCAATATTAAGAGGAAATTTACTCACCCTTAATTCATTGAAAATATTAATAATCGAAATAACCGAGGGGTTTCTGCTGTTCTTTAATACATCCTTACAGCACAGAAGCGCTTTCAAATCGGGCTTTTTATTCTCCACAACCTGTTCCTTCCTTCTCTGAATATTTTTAATAAATAACAACTTATTATGATATTCGAAATATTTGCAAAAAATCCTTATTCGGATAATTTATTCAAAGTTGTTTACAAAACACTTATTGGTAAAATGAAATTCCAATATAAAATATTATAAACGGTTTTTGGCTTTGACTTCCAGGTATCGGGAAATTAAAAATGGAGTCAGGTTTTTGGGCATGGTATCCAGCGTTAACACTCCGCCTTTCTGCAAGGCAATTTTCACCTGTTCTCTCTGTTGTAATAATTCCTCTGCCACAGCCTTGCTGTACACCTCCCTTATAGTATCAGTGTTCCCCAGGGTTTCTTCTTCCACTTTTGGGTCAGCGATAGCCACACATAAAGGAAGGTGCTTGGGGTATAAGGTGCGGGTGTATAGAACGATTGCTTTTGAAACATCCTCGTCGATTAGATCCGTAAAAAACACCACCAGGCTCCGCTTCCGGTTTTTCAAGGACAGATATCTTATGGCCCTGCCGTAATCGGGTTCCACCAGAGAGGGATGCTGATTATACAATGCTTCCACAATCAGCCTTAATTGTTTTTTTCCCTTGCCGGGAGGCAGGTAGGCCTTTACATCCTCATCAAAAACCATCAGGCCCACGTTGTCGCCACGGTCCATTGCGATGTAAGACAGCATTAAAGCTGCATTCAGGGCATAATCAAATTTGGCTATTCCGTCAACCCTGGAAGTCATCATTCGGCCGGCTTCAATAACTATGAAAATATTCTGGCTTCTTTCAATTTCATATTGGGAGGTAATTAATCTGTTCCGCCGGGCAGTGGCTTTCCAGTTTATTTTTCGGTATTCATCATCGGGCTGGTATTCTTTCAGATATTCAAATTCGGTTCCCATTCCATAAATGCGGGAACGTTTCAACCCCACCTCGGTAAGCCTGCCCCTGCGGGCCAATAAAAGATAAGAAGAAATATCCCTGATATTGGGATAGACTCGTATTTCCTTTTCCCCATTAATTTTGAATTGACGGCCAACCAGGCCCAGAATACCATGAACCCGAACCGCTATATTTCCAAATTTATATTTTCCTCTTTTTAAAGGAGTAACTTTATAACTCAACTTTTTTTCAGACCGGGCATCCGCCATGCAGGACAAAACTTTCTGGCTGATCCTGAAATCATAAGGATACCAGTCCCTGACATCTATTTTAACCCTGGTGTTGGAGTTGTTTGTTACAATAATGGTAATTTTATTGTCTATACCCAGTGACAGCTTGTCATCCAGTTGGCGGGTAACTTTAATTGTCTCTTTTCTGGGCGTTCTGGTAAAATCCAGGGTAAAAATACTGAAAAGCAATAAGTTGTAAATAAAAAAAATGAGAACCGAATCAATAAAAAAACCCAGGGTGGCTATTACAAGCATTCCCAATAATGCATAAAATATGGTTTTTTTTTCAAAAAACAACTTCTATTTCCTCAATACTATAGTATCATCCTCACATCAACTGCCAGCGATTCGCCTTTTTTTGCCGAGGCAATAAAGGGGTTCATATCCATTTCCCTGATTCTGGGAAAATCATTTGCCAAATGGGAGATGCGGACCAGGGTTTCTGCCAGACTTTCCAGATCTATCCCGGGTTTGCCACGGAAACCTTTCAGCAGAGGATAGCTTTTAATGCTTTGTATCATTTCTCTGGCTTCGTTCCTGGTTATGGGAGGTATGGCTATGGAAACGTCTTTCAGAGCTTCCACGAATATTCCGCCCAGCCCGAATATAAGGGTGGGCACATCGCCGGCCTGGCGGGAAAAACCCATTATGATTTCCCGGTCTCCCCGGGCCATCTCCTGAACCACAAAACCGCGGGTATATTTCTCGCCGGTAATTTCTTCTATACCTTTGGATATCTCCCGTAAAGCCAGGGCTAACTCCACCTTGTCCTTGATTCCTATCCTTACAGCATTCATTTCGGTTTTGTGAACAATTCCGCCCCATAACGGTTTTACCGCCACGGGAAAACGAATGTGACCCGACTGCGTTTCAAGCTGGTCCAGCTCCCTGACGATTGCCGATGAAGCCACGGGAATTCCGTATATTTTCAAAATCTCTTCAGCTTCATCAAAATCGAGTTGTTTTTTGCCTTCTCTCTCAGCATCATCAAGAATTTTTCTGACTTTTTCCCGGCCCACATCCAATTGTGCCGGTTGTTCCCGCACAATCCTGCGGGCTCTGGCGTATTCCATCAACTTGCTGTAACCAAATACCGCGTCCTCAGGGTAATCATACTGGGCTATGTAAACATCTTTTGCTTCCTCAAAGGGCCACATTACACGGCGCCGGTTCATATAGATTGATAAAATCAACCGGCCGGGATATTTTCTTGCCAGATCTACCGCGCATTGAGCTATGGGGGCAGCCTTCTGCATCACAGGCGGGCCAAAATTGTAAACTATTCCTCCCACATCGGGATCTCTCAGCACACCTTCCAGGGCAACTGCATATTCCTTATCGGTGGCGGTACCCAATAAGTCCACAGGGTTATGGCAGGAAGCTTCTTCGGGTAAATTCTCTTTCAGAAATTTCACGGTTTTTTCATTTAAACTGGCAAGTCTTATTCCTAACTCCTCAGCTTTATCTATAGATAACACCCCGAAACCACCGGCGTTGGTTATTATTGCCAGGTCTTGCTTGCGGGGTATTATCTCCGCATACATTGCCTTTGCGGCCATAATCATTTCATCCACTGAGAAAACTCTCACAACACCGGCTTTTTTCATCAATGCGTCAATCATGGAATCGGATTGCGCCAATGAGCCGGTATGGGAAGCCACAGCTTTGGCAGCTTTTTCACCCCGTCCCGCCTTTATGGCAATAATGGGTTTTTCAGGAGTAACCTTTCTGGCGATTTCCAGAAATTTCAGGGGGTTGGCAAAGTTTTCCAGATAAACCATTATCACCTTTGTTTCAGGGTCCTGGGCTAGGTATTCCAACGCTTCGTTTTCGTTGAAATCGATGCGGTTGCCCAGGCTGATAAAATATGACAAGCCCATAGTGGTTCGCCGCAGGTCTTCGTTAACTGCTGCCCCCAGTGCCCCGCTCTGGGAAATAAAACCGATTTTGCCTCTGTTGCAGAAATTTCGGGCAAAAGTGCAGTCAAGAGAAGTTTTTTCCTTACCGTTTATTATTCCGAAACAATTAGGGCCAATGATTCTTATGTTTAAATCCCTGGCTATCTTTTTTAACTCTTTTTCCCGTTGAACTCCCTCGGGGCCAATTTCCTTGAACCCTGCTGATATTATAATGCAGGATCTGACTCCCTTTTTCCCAAGTTGTTTTACAACATCTATAACAAACCGGCCGGGAACGCAGAGTACAGCGGTATCGATTTCACCGGGCACATCCATTACAGAAGGGTATGCCTTGATACCTTCAATCTCGGGGGTTTTTGGGTTTATGGGATAAATTTTTCCCTTGTAATCAAAACCGGTAACCTTTTTCATGAGCATGTTACCCAGGCTGCCGGGGCGCGCCGATGCGCCGACAACGGCAAAAGAAGCCGGGTTTAACATTTTTTCTATAACTGCATCTTCAGTAATCAATTTCAACCTCCAGTTTTTTTAATTTCTTCACCGAATAAAAATAGATTCCTTTGCTCCTTAACTTAATAACACATTTTGCCAATTCAACCCCCTGCGGTTAAAGGGAAATGAGCAAAATGGAAGAAGAAGGGCTAAAAATGATTTATGGTGAGAAAATAATGAAGAAAATTTCCTTTATTTTATTAATTTTTTGCGTAATACTCGGGTTTACTGTGACTGTACATGGCCAGGAGTTCGAGATGGAAGCCAGTGAAAGGCTTATGAGAAGCAATTTGCGGGGTGACATGTTTGATGTTCCCTCAGTGAAAGGTAATATGGCGCCTGCCGAAGGCGGAGGTAAACCCTCAGCTGCAGCCCCCGCTTCATCTGATGAGGAACTGGACGAGGTGCAATTCCCTACTGCCGACGACATTATGGCAAAATCCGATGTTTCTCATATAGACCCTGCTACCTATGAACTAGGGCCGGGAGATAATTTCAACATTTTATTTTATGGGGGAGTTTCCCAGAATAACCCGGTGTCGGTTCAGCCCAACGGTACTGTTTTTCTTGCCCCTGCCGGGCCTATCCATGTTGAAGGCCTTACCCTTGAGCAGGCTCAACAAAAGATATTTTCTGTTATTTCAAAATACTATAAAAATACCAAGGTTGAAGTCCAGTTAACCAAGTTGAGAACATTCCAGGTGGAAATACTGGGCGAGGTGGTTAATCCTGGAACCTATGTGGTGAATCCAACCGTGGGCGCCTGCGATGCCATTGGCCTTGCCGAGGGGCTCAAAAATGGGGCATCTTTAAGAAATGTGGTATTGAAGAACCTCAGAAACGAAACAAAACAGAGAATTGATCTGTTTACTTGGTTTTTCCTGGCTGATGAGGAGGAGAATGTCCCCCTGAGAAAAGGCGATGTGGTTCACGTTCCCCTGATGCAGGAAAGAGTTTCCGTGGAAGGTTTCTTTAAACGAACCGGGCCTTTTGAACTGGTAGAAGGGGAAACTTTACTGGATCTGGTGAAAATGGTAGAGCCGGGTAACAGGGCTAAACTGGATGAAACCAAGATTACCAGGCTGGAAGCTGATAAATCGTTGAAACTGTTGCATATTAATTTAAGAGAAGTTGTAAACAACCCGGAAAGCCCTGAAAATGTTGTTCTGGCTGATGGAGATGTGGTTTTTTTACCAAAACTTTCAATATTTTTAAAGAAAATTACCGTTATTGGGGAACTGGAAGGAACCCAGCTTTTTGATAAACTCACCAACAGCCTGACAGGGCAGCAGGAATTGATGAAGATGGGACAATATGAGTTAAGAGAAGGGGAAACGGTTAAAGACCTGGTGGTGGCACTCGGCGGCCCTACCGCCCAGGCTGATTTGAACCGGGCAAGAATTGAACGTCCCGTTGGCGAGGGCCTGCGAAAAATTATCCATGTTGATTTGAACAGGCTGCTTAATGAAGACGACGAGTCTCAGAATGTCTGTCTTGAAGCCGGCGATGTATTTGTGGTTCCCGCAGAACGGACCAATGTATATATGGTGGGTGAAATCAGGGCGCCGGGCGCTTATCGTTATAATGTGGGCAATACTCTGAAAGAGTATGTGGCAATGGCGGGAGGCCCCACCCGCAGGGCAAGAATGAGGCAGACCAGGGTGGTATCCAATTTCAATGGCGAAACTGTGGTGAGAACTGTCGATTTACGTTCAATATTGACCGGTAATGCCCAGGACTTCGAACTTAATCCCGGCGACGTTATATATTTGCCTTACTCAGAGATTATTTCCTATAAGGATGTGGTCCAACAGATAACGGATCTCATTGTAATACTTCAGCTGTTTAAAGATTAGAAATGGGAAAGAAACAATTTAAAAAAATAACCGATTTTTTTGCTTCCCTGGTGAAACCCGTCAGAGAGCATAGAATTACAGGGCGTTGGTATTTAATAATTGAAAATACTGTTATGGAATTCGGGAAAGACGGGGGATTTCACTTATCGGCGGGCATCGCCTATTTTGCCATGTTTTCAATGATACCCATTCTGCTTATTGTTATAAGCGTGGTGGGTTACAGCATCAGTTCTGCCGATGCCATTCAGGCTATAAGCAATTTCGTAAACCGCCTTATTCCGGGACAGAGCAAACTTATTCTGGATAATGTAAGAACTATAGCCGAGGATCGTGGCAAGGTGGGTTTGCTAGGGCTTTTACTGTTAACCTGGTCTGGCCGGGGTATTTTTCTGGCAATGGAATACAGTATTAACAGGGTCTGGGGTAACAATTCCTCCCGCAGTGTCATCAGCAGAAATATTCTGGCATTCACCCTCATTTTTATTCTTTTTCTGGTGGTGATAATTTTTATGCTTATTTCCACCATTTCAACTTTTCTCATCAAGTTAAAGATTCCCGTGTTAGATATATCCCTGTCGGAAATTTCTTTCTGGTCTTCCCTGGAAAGATGGGGATTATCCACCCTGCTGGTTTTTGTTATTTTCCTGCTGTTATATAAAATTCTGCCCCACCTGGATCTCACCTTCGGCGATGTACTTCCCGGAGCGGTTTTGGCTACCATACTTTATAAAATTCTGGAAGCTCTATATATATGGTATATCAGTAACATCGCCCGCCTGTCACAGGTTTATGGTTCCATAGGGGGCCTGCTGGGCATTATGCTATGGTTTTTCATATCCTCCATAGTTCTTCTGCTGGGTGCGGAGTTTTGCTATGTCTATTTGAATACCAGGGAAAACCAGAGTTGTCCAATAAAGCCAGAAATTGGGAAGCCGGGCTGCTCACCCCCGGAAAACGACAACGAGGCTCCTCTGAATAAAGAAGGGAAGGCCATTCCCGAGGCCAATAACAATTGAGGATAATTAACCAGGTTAAGAATAATATTTGTTATTTATTATGAGGTGGAAAATTGGAAAAAAAAGTTAAAACATACAGGAATGTAGATATAAAAACTATTCGCATGGGAGCGCCCGGTGAAAACCACAAACATTTAAGGGCATTGGTTGAAACCGAAGATGAGTTTCTGGTTTTTCAGGAGGCTACTATTGCAGCTCTGGTGAGGGCATATATCAGTGTAAAAAATCATCCTCAGAAGGCAGCTGTATTGATGGCTGGCGAGTATGCCGAGAACCTGAAGCCTGGTTTTGCCCGCTGGCAGTTATTGGAGAGGGATGAGGTCGATCAGGGTATTATAGAAATGATGAGTGAAATAATGGAATAAAAAGGCTTTTCTGTAAGGAAAGCTTCTCTGGTTTTCATGCTCAAAATGGCGGGGTCAGGTTTTCATTGATAAAAACAAAAGGGACTATCCTATTGAGACAGCCCCTTTAAAAGTTCAAATCCTCGTAAATCTAATTATTCAAAGATCACTCTGAAAGTTGCGTTTTTCATGGGTGTGCCCATTACAGGATCCACAGGATCCAACACGTAGAATTTGAAATCCTTGTTGAAATTCTGATTATTCTGAATTTTAACAATCAGTCTTTCATAATGGGGTGAGCGATCATTATGAGGTACTGAATGATATCTGTTCTTTTCAAGATTGGTAATTCTTCTCTGTCCGAAAAGCTCACCCATGGGTGAATAGAAAAATACCGTAGCTTTGAAATCCTCTTCAGCAGAACTTTCCAGGTATCTGTTGTGGTGAGGTAAATACTTGACCAGGAAGAATTTGCCATTGTGAACATCAAATTTCACCTCATGCCAACGGGGAAGATAGAACATACGGTTTCCCTGGGGATAGTGATACTCCTTATAAGTCTGATGTACCTGCTCTTCAATAAGAACATTTACATTATCAGGCTCTTCGGCAAATGCCATCCCATTGGCCATAACAACCAGGGCAAAAAGCATCAATACTGCCAGGCTGACTTTTGCGATTCCTCTCATCATAGTCTCCTTTCACACAAATTTCCTCAAAAAAGAGAGTTATTTGTGGCTAAGGCCACCCCCTTCCTTGAATGTTGAAAAAAATAATTGCGGATATATTTTCCTATGTTACATATACCCGCTTTAAAATTCTGTTTTTCTCTGAAAATTCCTCTTTAAAACAGATTCAAAATATAGAAATTATTATCATGGTATTAGATAAAACATAAAAAAATCCTTATTAATTAAATAAAGAAAGGGTTTTTTTTGAAAGGGATAATTATTGTCCCCAAGAAGTGATAAATTGGTAAAAATAGCATAGTTTTTTCCTGAAAGGAGCCGGGCATGAAGAAAGATATTTTCGAAACACCTGTTGAAGCAAAACAAATAATTGTTAACCCCACTTTTGATGAATTAAGAAATATGGCCAGCAACAATGAAAGAACCACGGAATTTGGCAGCGCATCTTATATTTCAAATATTAAAAGCAGATCTGCAAAACTTACCGACATTATTTACAATGATGCCACCCCCGAACAGGAGAAACTTATCAGAAAAGTAATAGAGCATCTTAAAACCAGAACCCTTATCCAGCTGGACCGGCAAATGTGCAAAAAAGACGGAAAGACTCTGCACTGCAGGTATTATGTGCCCCGGGAGTTTGCCCAGATACCCTATGCATGGGGGCAGACTCTGTTTGATTGTGAAAATACTGGTGGCAAACCTGATATCAAGGTTATAGCCTGCCCGGACTGGACGGAACGCCGGGTGCTGGTTGACCCCAAATCTCATACCACTTTTGTTCTGGGTACCGATTATATAGGCGAAATAAAAAAAGCCAATCTCAGAATGGCCATGTATATTGCCAAGCAAAGGGGTATGCTGGGGCTGCATGCGGGCAGCAAGGAGATTTACTTTAAAAACAACGGTAAGACCCATCGGAAGGGGGCAATCTTTTTCGGGCTTTCGGGAACGGGAAAAACCACCCTCACATGCCATCACCATGGCCTTGCAGGAACTGACGGCGTGACAATTCGCCAGGACGATGTCATTATTTTACAGCATGACATGTATTGCCTGGGAACTGAAGATAATTTTTACATAAAAACCGAGGGGTTGGAACCCCAGGGACAGCCTTTGCTTTATAATGCTGCCACTTCTTCTCGGGCGATCCTGGAAAATATCTGGGTGGGCGAAGATGGAACCGTGGATTTTCTGAATTATGCCCGGACGTCCAACGGGCGGGCGGTAGTCCATCGCCGTGATATGGACTTTACCGATGATAATATTGATCTGAAAAAGGCAGATATTGTGGTCTTTATCACCCGACGTAAAGATGTGGTACCCGCTGTGGCCAGGCTTACCCCCGAACAGGGTGCTGCATTCTTCATGCTGGGAGAATCCATAGAAACCTCCGCCGGTGATCCCTCCAGGGAAGGACAATCGTTACGGTGTGTGGGAACCAATCCTTTCATAGTGG
>CAZSLZ010000002.1:0-56423 GCA_964607865.1 uncultured bacterium | reverse complement strand
CATTATCTTTGTTACATTGTGAACGCTCTGCTGAATCTGGAGGTCCTCTTGGGCTCCGTGTTCGGTTTCTCCTTCGCCCCAATTCTTGGCACGTTCCTCGGTAGGGGGTACCATTACCATATCTCTGGGCGCGCTACCGGTTTTTTGTCCTTTTATTACGAAGGAGGTTCTCAGAAAACCGCTGTCGGAAGCGGGCCGGGGTTCACCGGCTTGCTCTGTGCCCAATTCGTCATCAACCATGGTTTCCCGCATGCGGTAAATCTTTCGACGCCGGGATTGTTTCTGACTGGCCTGGGCCGCTTCACTCAGTATCTGGGATTTTAATGATTTATTTTTAATAACTCCGCCACGCCGGGCAGCCTCTTCTTTATTTTTTCTTCCCTGTTCGGAGTCATCATCTGAAGGTTGATATCGTGATCCTTTTATTAAAGCCAAATTAATTTCACCTGTCTTGATTGATTATTATTCCTGTTTGAACTTCACCTTACCCAGGGTTACCAGGCCCCGTAGAATATTTCTGATCTGCTGCTGGGCAGCTTTGACCTCTTCCCAGGGCACCTGACCCAGAGATTCACTCTCTTCCTGAAGGGCCTTAGCCATCTCGGGGCTGAAAGCATTGTAAATCCTTTCCTGGAGCTCTTTACTGGCGCCCCTCAAAGCCAGAACCAGGTCCCGGATATCGGTGAGTCGCAAAACCTGCTGTAATGATTGATCGTCGAGGTTATTCATATCGTCAAAGTCACAAAGTTTTTCCTTAATATCGCTAGCCAGATGGGGTTTCTTCTGGGTCAATCCCTTCATGATGCCATCCTCCAGAGTCTGATCGGCGTGACTGAGGATATCCACCAGAATTTCCCTGCCCTCATTGGGGGTATATTCGCCTTCAATTACAGCATACAGGCGGTTTTCCAACACTCGTTCCACTTCGTGCAATATTTCCCGGGTTACTTTCCCCATTTCTGCCAACCGGGTGGCAACCTCGGTTTGAACTGCCGGAGGCAGTTCGCCCAGAACCGCCGATGCCTGGGAAGGTTGCAGGTGGTTTAACACCAAGGCCATAGTCTGAGGGTGTTCTTTCCTGATTATTGCCAATAATTGTTTCGGGTCAACCTTTTTTAAGAATTCCAAAGGTTTGGAGCCTGCAGCGGTGCGGGAGATTGCAGCTGTGGGCCTGCTGTCAAAGGCGTTGGTTGCTGCCCCACCGCCATGCTGGGTAACCGCGGAAGTGTCATTACCGCCTCCCACCAGTGCGGCAGCGGGGTTAATAGCTGCCGGGTTTAAGCCATCCATGGTGTTGGTATGCATGAATTCTTCAATAATCTGAGCCCGGACTTCGGGAGAAATCTGAGGTAACTTGGAAATTTCCATGGAAATAGCCTGAACCTCATCTGGCCCGAATTCTCTGAACACCTGTGCAGATACTTCGGGTGGCAATGATATTAAAAGTATAGCTGCTTTCTGCCGGGGTGACAAGCCGTCCGGCGTAATTGTATTGGAGATTTTAAGCACCTTCCTCTCGAAACTGGGTAATTACTGCATTTTTCAAGTTTATTTTCTACTTTTAGGGTTCAGTGCCCTTTTTAATGGTAGTAAATTGACGAAGAAAAATCCTGAATTTTTGAAAACCCCGCGTATCATAAAGATTTCGCGGGGTTTTATATATACATAGTTATGGGTTTACTTATGGCTTATTTGTCAGCTAACCAGGTGCTTTTCAACAGTTCTGCAACCTTGGTGGGTTTTTCCTTGGCCAGGTCTTCCAGCTGGTCGGTGGTATTTACCTTGGTGGAAGGAGGAGGTGTAACTTTTCCTTCTTTATCTGCCATAAGGTCTGAAATATCACTTACAGTGGCGCCTGGGCCGGAGGACAGCACCAGTCTCTGCTTTTCACGCTGAACGCTTTTCTGTTTCATATAGAACACAGCGGCCAACAGGATTCCCAGCATTACGGGAATCAGTAACAGCAGGGGGAGCCAGCTGGGGGCGGAAACTCCTACATCGTTGTTTTTGGGGAAATTCATAGCTGCCATCTGCTCGCCATTTCCGTTAGCAGTAATGGGCCGGCTTATGGGGAAGGGCACTATTGCCACTTCGTCACCCCGTGAAGGATCATGTCCGATAGCTCCCTTTACAAATTCCTCAAGCCTGGCTATCATTTCGGGCTCTTTCACACCGTCAACCATAACACTGCAGGTAACTCTCTGAATCTTGGGGTCGGTAACAACCTTACGCCGTTCAACTTTGTCAACCAAACTGCGAATGGTTACGGATTCATTCTTATAATTGTTCCCCTGGGCATTATCGCCGGCTGACAGTTCGGTTACTCCGTCGTTGGAGCTACCGGCATCGGGGTCGGTGTTATAAGTTTCGGTTTTACGTGATAAGCCTGCTTCGACTTTTCCTTCGGTGTTGGTGGGGCCGCCATATTTTGTAGATTTAATTTCCTCCTCGGAGAAATCCATATCCACATTGACTGCTACATCAAACTTATCCTCGCCCAGGAATTTGTTCAAAGCATTCTGGACTTTCTGTTTTAATTGTTTCTCGGTATTTTCTCTGATGAGAATCTGTTCATTGGTGTAAGTTCCCTCTTCACCCATTGCCACTCCGTCTTCGGGGCCGGTGTTGAGAAGTTTGCCTGAGGTATCCAGAACTTTAACATTCTCAGTTTTCAAACCCTTTACCGATGCGGTAACCAGGTGAATAATACCGTCTATCTGTCTGCGGGATAACTTGGCATTGGGATAAAACTTCAGCATAATTGATGCGGAGGCTGAACCCTTATCTTCTCCGAAAACTTTTTCCGGCTCAGGGACGATTTTCACATAGGCGTCGGCTATGCCTTCAATCTGGCGGATGCTGGTAATCAGATCTCCTTCCAGAGCCATTAAAACTTTGCGTTCCTTGTCATCCTTGGTATCGGGTACCATTCCGCCGCTTTCCCCACCTAATAATTGATTGGTGGTTTCTACCGGCCTGCGGGGCAACCCTTCCTCAGCTAATTTCATAAGGGCCATGGATTTATACTTGGGATGAACGAGAACGTTGGTTCCGCCAGCTTCCAAAGTGCAATCGATACCCCACTGTAAAAGTTTCTGACGAATCTCCTCTGAATCTCTGCTATCGATTGTGCCAGGATATAAAGCAACCGGTTTATTGGATGTAGCAACAATATTGGCGATAATTGCAATAAATACCACAACAACAACTGATGCTATAATCAGCGTTTTCTTTTTGGGATCCATATCGTTCCATTTTTTTGATATGCCTCCCAGGGGGCCGCCGTTTCCTGTCTGTGTTGCGCCGGTTCTCATACCGGTCCGCATGCCAGAGACACCGGTTCTTCTTCCTGTTTGCATCCCTGTAGCCATAAATTACACCTCTCTTTTCAAAATTAAAAATATTGGAAAATCCGGATACAGATTAGATCTGCATCTGGAATAAAGTCGTACATGCTGAAGTTACTTTGGAACATACTGCAGAAGTTAGTTTAACCATAATACCTGCTTTTTTACCCGAGATGGCTACATCATGAGGGTTCTTAATTTCGCCCTTTAAAAGTTTATTTGTAAAATCACCGGACTGGTTCACTACATCGTTGGCGCCCTTCAACTGGGTGGCCATAACATTAGAAAAGGTAAATTTCTTATCGCCGGATTCTTCCATCTCCTTGGCGCCATTGGTATGGCTCATAAGTTGAACTGGGTTGATCTGGGTATTCAGGCCTTGAATTGGTTTAAACGGTTGCATAACTTACGCCTCCTTCTTAATGTTTACTCCGGAAAATTACTTTCCGAGAGTTGAGCCTTTTTGAGCCATCTGCTTTGCAGCCTGAATTACCGTGGCATTGGCTTCATAAGCTCTGGAGGCTGCAATGAGGTTGGTCATTTCGTTAATTATATTAATGTTAGGCATCTTCACGTAACCTTTCCACTTACCTTCCTGCTCAGCGCGGGGGTTAGTGGGATCATAGACATGTTTGAAAGAACTCTCAGAGTTATCCTCTCTGACACCGACAACTCTTACACCCTCGCCTACCGGAGTGTTCTCCATGCCCTCTTCATCGGACACACCCACCGGCAGCATAAAAGGCTGTTGCTGATTCTCGCTGTCAACCATGGCGAACTTCCTGCGATAAGGCTCGCCGGTTACCTGGTTCACCGTGTTTACGTTTGAAATATTACTGGCAATTATGTCCATACGGAATCTTTCCGCTGACATTCCACTTGCTGCTATGTCCATAGATTTAAAAAAGTTACTCATTATGCCTTTCCTCCCTTACTTTCCATGGGTTTCAATTACTGTCTGAACGATGCCCATAAATCCACCCAACTTGTCAGTCAGCATATTATAATGAATCTGATTCCTGGCCAGGTTTACCATTTCCTTGTTCATATCAACATTGTTGCCGGTATCATAAACCTTGGCCCGAACCTTGTTGGGATCCACCCCGCCGTCAATTACAAAATCTTCGTCATTGGACAGATCTTCATTCATACTTACAGGTTTGACACCAAAACTCATCGGATCATCGTTAGAGGCTAGCGCCTTCTTCAATTCATCCTCAAAGGCCACACCCTGAGTTTTAAAATTGGGGGTACCGGCATTGGCTATGTTGTTTGCTATAACCTGCTGCCTCAAAGATGCAGCATCCAGTGCGTTCTCCAATTGTTTAAACATTCCTATAACATCCATCAGGAATTCCCTCCCTTTAAAGTTCTGGCAGCCTCGTATTTACGCCGTCAGGACCAGACAGTTGACTTGAAATAAAGATTCTTTCGATATTTCCTGTTAAAATGATACCTGATGTTTATTAATATTATATTAGCAACATGTTAATTTTTTGTTAACATTCTCGTCCCTTTTAGAAATAATATTAACATCCTGTTCACTTTTAACATCCATGTTACAATTGTGTAAATTTCATTAATAAATCGTTAATAAATTGTAAAAAAATAGTTTAAATACAACCTTTACTTTTTATACATAATCATTGATAAAATAATAGTATCCATAATAAAGATAACAACTTCCTGCTACCTTATACAAACTGTCAAGCTATTTATTCCAGAAATAACTAAATAACTGCTAAATACACATTTTGCCAAAAATTGTAATTATAAAAATTTGCAGACAACTTAAATAACTTTGCCAACTCATAAAGAAATGTGTTAAGATAAAAGGGTATCTAAAACAATTAAAGAAATCTTTGTTCAGGTTATTTATCCGGAGGAGGATTGATTATGGGTCAAATTGATCCTACTAACATTCAGGGTTTTCAGGTCCCGTTCAATGCGGAAGTTGGCTCTGAGGTAAAGAAAAAACTCAAGGAAACAAAAATGGACACCTACGAGGAGTCCATGGAAGAAGCCGGCGATGCCTTCGTTATGTCTGATGCTGCAAAAAATATTCCCGAACAGAAAAAAGAAGCGTTCATGGCTGATGCCAAAGCTGATATCTCCGACCTGGACCCGGAGTCGGAATCTTTTATCGACCAGGCCACCGAAAGGCTGGTGGGAAACGCCCTGAAAAAGGAATACGGAAATAAATTTGCCAGCAACCCGGGTTATGAACAGATGGAAAACACCCTTAAAAATAAACTGCTCAAAGATCCACGCTATCGCAATATTATCGAAGACTTTTTGGGAAAGTTGCTGGACTCAGAATAGAAATGGCATAACACTGAGGTTTTAAATACTTCTCCGCCGCTCTTTTTACTTTCTGGCGGGTAATTCGTTTTATCTTTTCTGAATAACCGTCTATAAAATCATAACCCTGGCCAGCTATTTCATAAAAGCCCAACTTTGATGCCTTGGAAATTTTTCGTTGCAGGCCAATATCAAAAAGCCCCAAGTGATAACGCTTGGCTCTGACCAGCTCGTCATAGGTAACCAGCCGGGTTCTTAATCTATCTACTTCTTCCAGTAACGACAACCGCGCTTTTTCTTTATGTTTGTATGAGGTCAGGATATATGCCTGGAAAATTCCACCACCCATATAACTTGTATAACGCGAATTTACAGAGTATGCCAGGCTTTGCCTGTCCCGCAATTCAATGAACAGCCGGGACCCCATACCCGACAATACCTGGTTCAGGACCTTGAAAGTGTAGAAATCTTCGCTGTAGATTGAAGGGGCGTGAAAACCGATGCAAATTGCCACCTGTTGCTTCTCTGTGGTTATGGTTTCTTCCTTGACGTTCTTTATACTCTTTTTTGCTTTTTCTACTTCGGGGATTTCACCACAGAAATCATAATCTTTAAAATTATCCTCAATACTTTGTCTTGCCTGTTCAGCCTCAATATCGCCCACAAAAGATATAACCATATTTCTGGGGCAGAAAAGATTTTTATGATAGTCCATAACAGCCTGGCGATTTAACTTACTGACAGTTTCATCAGTCCCATATACGGGCAGCCCGTAAGAGTGGTCTTCAAAAACCAGGCGGCGGCAGACATTTAAACTGTAGGAAAAAATATCATCTTTTTCTTTTTTAATATCTTCAATCAGGTTTTCTTTTTCCTTCTCCAGTTCTTCTTCAGGAAATGTGGGAGACAGAAGAATTATTCTGAATAACTCCAGGCCTTTGTCAAAATGTTTGGAAATACAGTTCATTTTAAGGCCCAGAGTGTCGGCGCCATAAAAAGGATAAATACTGATGCCGAATTGTTCCAGTTCTTCATTCAGGCTGAAAAGATCGTAGCCGTCGCACCCGCTCATGAGGGTTCTCATACACAAGGATGTCAGGCCGTTATTTTCTTCAGTTTCCAGGCAGCGCCCGCCCCTGAAGGCTGCTACCATAGAAATAATAGGGTTGGAGTGGTCTTCACGGACCAGAATCCGGGTTTTATTATCAAGTTCTATCTTCTGAGTTGTAATTTTTTCCTTTTTCCTTTTTCTTCCCATTCGGCTCCACCTTCAAAAATGATATAGAATCAGCTTATTCTTCTTCGTCGTCTCCGGGTTGATAAGTTCCCACCGTGCAGTTGAAGGGCACCAGGTATTGACATGCTGCTTCCTCAGCTTCTTCCCTGCTTACAGATAACAATCGCTGAATATATTTTTCCACCAGCATGTAATCTCCCATAATCTCGGCGTATCCCACCTTGCGTCCCTGGGCTTCCACTGTTTCCTGGCCCGCCACATATTGAAACTCTTCAAGGTTCCTTGCCCGTTCAAATTCCTTTTCGGTTATACCATTCTTGCGCAGATCTTCAAGAATTTCAAAGACAGCTTCCTCGGTGGCCTTCATGTTTTTCTGGGGTAATTCCATATCGATAAACATAAGACATGGATCTTTCTGGGAATAAGTATAAGCTGCCACATCATTGACCAGCTTCCTTTTTTCCCTTAATTCCCTATACAACCTGGAAGATTTACCATTACCCAGAACATTGGCAATCAATGCCAATGGATAGGTGTCCTTGTCAAAAATTGAAGGAATATGAAACGCCATCTGAATATGGCCGCTCTGGATTCTGCCCGTTAAATCCACCCTTCTCAATTCCTTCTGGGCGGGCTCCCTGGTAGAAGTTAATTTTTCGATATTTCCCTCTTTTAATTTTCTGTAGATCCGTTCGCTTTTCTGAACTACTTCCATGGTATCCAGATCCCCCACCGCTACCAGAAAACAATTATTGGGCTTGTAATAATGATGATAATATTTCTGAAGCTGGCTGGCTGTGGCATTCTTAACCACCTCTTCAAAGCCTATAATGGGCCGGCCATAATTATGTTTCTGAAAAGCTTCCCGCATTAATTTCTTTGAAAGGTAAGATTCGGGACGGTCTTTATACATGGCAATCTCTTCCAGAATGACATTAGCTTCCTTTTCTACTTCCGCCGGGTCAAAAAGAGGATTGAAAATTGCATCGTACAAAATTTCCATTGCCTTGTTAAAGGAAGAACCGGGCAAAACCATCCAGTAAGCTGTGCAGTCATAAGATGTAAAACCGTTCAGATAACCGCCCAGGGCGTGTATTTCCTGTGCAATCTGACCCAGGCCCCTTTTTTTTGTAGTCTTGAAGAGCATGTGTTCCACAAAGTGGGAAATGCCGGCTTCCTCGTCGATTTCATAGGAGGACCCCACCCGTGCCCATAAAGATAGAAAAACCACATTGGTGGGATAAACTTCCTTGGTAAGGATTACCATTCCGTTGTCGAGTACATAGCGATTAACATCAGAAGAGAGGTTGACGAAAGGAGAACCGGAAATTTCTGGTATCATATCGGAAAACTGTATAATATTTTTCAGCATGGACTCACCTTTTTCGACTCAAGCCTACGGTTGGAAACTTGCATTTAACCGGTAAAGCTCCAGTTAATTATTGTTTATAACTCTAATGAAGGATAATTATAATCAATAAACTATATATTCAATAATTATATGTTTTTTCCTCTGTATTTTCCAAGCTGAGTACAGCCCTTTAAGTTTGAGGTTTAACCTTATTCTTGTTTCATGGAGGTAATTTTTTTATGAGAACAAGATCAATAAGAACCATTCTTTGTATACTGCTGTTGTTATTCACAGGTATTGAAACAGTAAAACCCCAGGGCCTGCCCGACCCCCCGCCGCACTGGGCCGAAGATTCCATGCTTACATGGATAATGGCACAGCAGTATGGGTATGACAAAAAAATGGTAGCCACCCTGGGCAGTTTTATAGGGGCGGAAAACGATGATGATGTGGCGGTGTGCCTGCACCTGGGAAAAAATACCGGCCTTGACCCCAGAGATATAATGGGGCTGAAAAGAAAGGGAATGGAATGGCATCAGGTTATAAAAACCATCGGTTATGACCCGGCAGAATTATTTACTGCCGCAGAGATATCCAGAACTTCCCGGGTCCCCGGAATTTTTCGCTCAGCCTTCGATAAGTTCCGTCACTGGGAAAAGGACCCTTTAAAAGAAATACAACTCACTGACGATGAAACCAGAAACATGGTTAATCTTAACCTGGTGGTGAAAGCCTTTGGGGTTCCTTCCCTTAATGTAATGAGAAAGAAAAATGAAGGCGCCGACTGGATCTATATGATTCTTTCCGGCGGCAGATAAGAGAAAGGAAGATAAAAAATGAAGAAGCAAATTATAATGGCATTGTTACTGCTGGCAATATCAATATCGGGAGCCATCGCTATGGAAGAACCGGATCCGGCTACCGTGTTTTACAACAACAGCCCTATGACCACTATGGTTTCCAGATATTTCCACCAGGATCCCATTGTGGTGATTTCTGTGGGCCAAAGCTACAGGGAGTTTCCCGGCGATGTGCTGGTTAACTTTTACCTTACCCAGAAGACCGGAACGGACCCCTTCACTATAAATAAATGGCGAAAAGAAGCAATGAGCTGGCAGGAAATTGTAGAGAAATTGAATGTGAACCCCTCCATGTTCTATATATCCACGGGGGGCGCCCATATCCCCAGTGAATTCCGCCACGCCTATGGCCAATATCATAGTTGGCTTAACTACGGCAAACCCATAAAGTTATATGATGGAGAATATCGAAATCTGGCAGGGTTGAAATTTGCCAAGGATATTCTTGGCTACAAGGCTACTGCAGGCCAGATTATGAGAGCCCGGAACAGTGGAAAGAAATACTTTCAAATTATAAAGACGTACAAATAGATTGCCATGGTTTCTGCGAAACCCCGCAATGACGCTGTTTTAGAAAAGTAAATATATTGTTCGCAATGTAGCTGGAAAAAAGCAAAAGATCCGACGCTCACGAAGCCAAGGTAAGCAAACAAAGAAAAAGTTGCCACCCAGCCTATGTTTTTAATACAGGGACTCCTTCTGGTAATATTATTTTTCCACATCTTTGTCCAGCAGTTCAGGCAGTTCCTTTTTGGGAATCAATCCTATACCATGGCGAAACACCCTGGATTTGCCTTTTTCATCGAATACTGCAACAAGATACCATTTAACCCCTAGTATTTTTGCCAATTTTCTGCCGGGATCAAGAAAAACCGGTTTGCCCAGGGTTTTGGCAAATTCCAGGGCGCCGGCGGCATCTTTATCTCCATAAACCAGAATCGGGTGATACTTTTCGCTTTTCATTAAAATATCGTAAGATTTGGCGTTCTTTTTCATTGCTGATATGTGCCCTTTGCATGGTGTAAGGGAACCATACATAATTACGCCATATTTTTTGCCCTTGAAATCAAGAAGTTTCTCCTGTTTTCCGTTGGTGGTGGGCAGGGACATATCGGGAATCCGGGGGTGAGCGTAACTGTCATAGGCAAAATAAAGCCCGGTCCCTGTCAAAATAATAATTCCCAGAAAAACCAGGCCTAAAAATTTATCTTTCATTAACTTACCTCTCATAAACTTTACATTTAATATTTGTATTTTCTTCCATCAATCTTTCAACCTCTTCAAATTCCGGCGCTCCTGCCCTGGCTCCGATATGTTCACATTTCAAACCGGCAGCTGCATTGGAAAAGAGTATAACCCTCCCAATATCCCATTCCTGCAGTAACCCGAAAATAAAAGCGGCATGATAGATATCACCGGCGCCGGTAGTATCTGCCACCCTGGCCGGGTATGAAGGCGCATAATACAGGTTTTTTCCGTCAAACCCGGCTGAGCCCTTTTCACCCAGTGTGATTCCGCAATATCTGGGAGAGTATTTCCGGAATATTATTTCCAGAAATTTTTCCCAGTTTTCTCCGGGACAAATGGCATCTTTGAAGGTTTCAGCTGCTATTATAACATCTGCCAGCCCCAGCATATCTTCCAGATAATCCTTCATTCTTTCCACATCAAGAACTACGGGTATTCCTGCTTTTTGTGCCAATCTGATGGCATCGAGGGAACATTTTTTACCTGAACCGTCGAGGAACAAAATTTTGCCCGACAATATCGCTTTCTTGGGAAAATCGCCGGGCTCAAATTCCAGTTTTTTATGGCGGTGAGCCATTATGGTGCGATTGCCGTTTCTTTCATCAACAATAATAAAGGCAAACTGGTTGGTACAATTTTTTTCCTGAATAACAAAGGAAACATCGACACCGGCTTCTTTAAGAAGTTTCAGTGAAAGTTCGCCCTGCCAGTCGTCACCTACCTTGCCCAGGCACCGGGTTTTTAAACCCAGCCTGGCAAGGGCGGCCAGAGAGTTTCCAATCTGCCCTCCTCCCTGTAAATTGTATTCCTTTAACCGGGTTTTGGAGTTGGGCTCGGGATAACCCGGCACGGTAATAATATGGTCAATGGCGTTCATTCCCATGCCCACCACGTCAAATTTCCTGTTGTGGGATATTTGCAGGTTAATCCTTGCCATTGTCTTTTTTCTTTTTGGGGTAAATATTGGGGCGTTTGTAGAATTTTTTCAAATCGATCTCTTCTGTGGTTTTTGCCGACCAGCTTTTTTCGAAGGTTTCTCTCATTTCACTGTTTACATCGGGGCTTTCGACAATAATACTGGCGTTTCTCGAGTTATGAAAATAGCTCTTCTCCCAGTTGGCAGTACTGATCAGAGTTCTGTCCTTATCTACCAGCATATACTTGCCATGTTCCACCCGGGCGAAAGGTATGAAACCCTTGCTGTATTCAGGTATGTTACTTATACGGACATCAATTCCCGGAAAACAGGCCAACGACTTCAAATAAGGAGTTTTCTTGCCTGTCCCCCAGTTGGAAACCAATAATCTTACATCAACCCCCCGGGCAGCTGCCCTTCTGAGGGCGTTGTCAATTTTTTCGTAGTAGGAATCTTTCTTTGTTTTATTCCTGGGAATGGGGGTGTAACTCATTACCTGAATCCATACTTCCTTTTTGGCGCTATCAACCAGTTTTATGATCTCTTCTTCTTCAGAATTCATATCCTTGAATAACAGAATTGGCGGGCTGAAAGCGGGGTAAACCCGTGCCTGTTTTCCATTATAGTTTATTTCCACCGGGTTTTTACAATTGACCTCTCCCTGTTCTGCATTCAATAAGTTCTGAATATCTGCCAGATCTTCTGTGTTTTTTTCATCACAAAGTTTCCAGTCAAGTTCAAAAATCTTTTTAAATTCGCCGGCAATTTCAGGGCTGTTTATTTTTACTCCCAATTCGTGAATATGATTTAAAGCCCGCCAGTCAAAATTCTGGCTTCCCATAAAAACTTCATTGTCATCAACTATAAAAAATTTGGCATGCATTACGCCTTCAGCAAGAAGTTCAAAAGGTATGATTCTTACTGTGATATTTTTACTTTCATTCAAAGAATTCAAAGGTTCGGGATAGGTTTTATAAAAATTTGAATCAGAGATAATCCTTACTTTCACTCCCCGTTTTCCTGCATCTTTCAGGGCTTCAATAACGGGTGTGAGAGGGCCATCCTGGTTAGTAGATATATAAAATGTTTCCAATTCGATACTTTTTTTCGCTGACTTGATCATTTCCAGCCAGGTTGTCTGGGTATCCAGAAATTTCTTGTTTCCCAATTCGGTTTCAAGAGGAACCGATTCCACAATCTGCAGGCTTTTTTCTAAGCTGGAGTGGGCTTCGCTGCAGGAAACCAGGTTTACCACCAGGGTTAGAACAATAACCAGAAGCAAAAATTTATTTCTTTTATTCAACCTTTTAAACATACACAAACCTCTCTGTTGTTATTTTAAGAATTTATAGCATCCCCGAAAATATAAAGCTTTTTTGAGAATTACTACAATAAAAAATTCATTATTCAGCAGAGGAACACCTTTTTATATTTGATAACGAGGAAGTATATCTGCAGAGAAATGCCGGGCTGAATACAGGCAGGCTTTATAACACAAGATTATTCTAAATAAGAACTACTGGTTATCTTTGGATTTGTAATCGACTTTTTTCATAACTGCCCTGAGCCTTTTTCTTCGTTCTTCTCTGGACAGCTTGGAAACATCGATTTTTTTGGGGCCCATGTCGGGGGCTGGCGGTGTCCCGGCCTGGTTCCGGGCAGGTTTTTTTCTTGATAAAGAATCAGGTTGCTGAGTTGAGCTGATTTCCTGGTATTTTTTCTGTAACAACTCAAACTGTTCCTGGGGGTTAAGAAAGTTTGTTCCCCTTGTAGTTTTTATCGGGGTAGTTTTCTTCAGGGATGAAGGAGCTTTGGGAATAGAAAGTTCTCCGGTTTTTCCCTGCAACTCCTGATATTTCTGTTTCAGCAATTCCAGGCGTTCCTTCCTCTGCTTTGCCTGTCTTATTCTTGAACTTTCTTCGGTCTCTTCGGCAGGTTGTTCTTTTTCGTTTATGCGTTTCTGAGCACGAATAATTTTTGTTTCAAATTTATTATCACTTTCGGTTTTGTCTTCAGTCTGAGACTTTTTTAAAGTTTCAGGAGAAAGAAAACTGGTGGAACGGGAAACCGGCTTTTTTTCTTTTTTCTCATCAGTTTCCTCAACACTTACTATCTGTTTCCAGGCTTTGGAAAGATCAATTTTTCTTATCTGGGGTTCTTTTTTCTTCTGGGGTTTTTTCGCCAACGGAGATGAACTCAGAAAACCGGTTTCGGGAGCTTTGGGTAAAGGCCGTTCTTTTTTCTTATTCGTTTCTTTTTTGTTTCCCGTCAGTGAAATTTTACGATACCTTTTATTCAGTTGTTCCTGAGTTTCCGGGGTTAAAAAACCTGTATCCCTGGTAGATTTCAACTTCTTCTCCCGATCCTTTTTGGAAGTTTTCTGGGGAAGCATATTATACTTCCGGTAACTTTTCTGCATAAATTGATAATGCTCTTCGGGAGGCATAAACCTGGTTTCCGGTGATTGAGGCAGAAACTGGGTCGATTGGGGTTCTTCCTTTTTGGGTTCTTCTTTCCTGGTAACAAATTTCTTCAAGGGAAGCTCTTTGAATTCATTCTCTTCTTTTTTTGCCCCTGATGGCGGTTCACCCAGAAAACTGGTGCTGCGTCCCTGTTCGGGTTTTTTCTGTGAACTGAAACTTTTCTCCGCCTGTTTTTCCAGTTGTTTCTGTTTGCTGTCAACCTTTTTGTTTAACAACTGCAAACGCTCCAGGGAAGACATCCGGCCTTCAGGGGAATCTTTCCTGCGGAGTAAATCAATTTTCTTTATTCGCTGAGCCTCAGTATCACTTTCCTTTTTTAAGCGGTTAATCTCACGAATATTCTCTTCACAATGCTCAACAGGCCGGCTTTCTCTCTGCAAACGCCGGTATTCTTCTGCAGGTTTTTCCTTTTCCATTTTCTTACGGCGCTGAATCTCAAAAATACTTGCTTTTACCGGGGTAATGTGAACGGGAGGTTCTTCCTCCACATCTTCATAGTAACCAGTATCCTCTGGTTCATCTTCAACCACAGGCCCAGTTTCTGTAGTATTTTCAACCTGAGGCTGGTTGTAAAAGTTTTGATATATTTGATCTGCCGCATTTAAACTTTCTTCAGGCTCCTTCTCTTCAGGAACCGAGAAAAGAGACTGAATCTCTTCAACAGGCGGTTTTACCTGTAATAGCCTCTGGTATTCAGACAAACTCTGTTCTTCCTGGTCCTCTTCTTCATTTTCATAGCCGGATTTAAAATAACTCTGCCCGCCCGGCTCTCCTCCCATGGAAGCTACCAGTTGCTCGGCGGGAGATAAAGCTGCGGGAGGAGGCTGCTCAACTTTACCCATCTCCGTTTCCACTTCCCTGATAGGCTCTTCACTGGATTCTTTATCCAATACAGCTTCATAATCACTGATAAGCTGATGATGATATTCATTTACCTGCTGCAAGGCTAGAGAGCCAATAATGGGTAGTTTGACAAATTTCCCCGTGGAAGCTTTGTACCCATACCATAAATTAATAACGAAGGTTACAAATACAAGTAGAAGAAAAACAGCCAGAATAGCTATGGTTACAGTTCCCAGCCCCAGTGTGCGTGTAATGGGCGAGGAAGTGAGTTCGCTGGAATCACTGCGGTAAAACAAGATAAGAAAAATAAAAATTGAACTTATTAATGTGGCGGAAAACGTTATGGAACCATAATACATCCCCTGAAGAGCATTAAAATAAAGGAAGAGGTCTTCCTTTTTATTGGAATAAATGATCCAGGGTGAGAAGCCGAACCATAGTGGATAACATAGGCCTGCCCACATTTTTTTTTCTTCTTCCAATGGGGCAACTATTTGTTTTAATTCATTCGTGTTATCGGCCATCCAAAATCCTTATTCTAAAAAGTGGGCATACTAACAGTAGTTTTTAAACATATCTTTTCATGATTTATATTTTCCATACCATTACAGTTCCTACTTCCGAGGCGGCAGCAAAATAATTTCCGTTAGGGGAAAAATCCACATCGGTTATGGGATCTTGAAAATTGTCAGCCACCAGTATAGGGCGGGCTGATGTAGTGCTCCATAATTTCACCTTGGTATCCTGGCCTCCCGTTACAAAAATATTGGTTTTCGGCGAAAATGCCACCGATGTAACGGGGCCCTGGTGAGCCTCCAGAGATTCATACGGCTTAATGACCAGTTCAATTCTGGTATCAATTTTCCATAGTTTTGCAAATCCGTCCTCACCGCCGGTGAGAAACATATTTTCTCTGGGATAAACCGCCAATTTGGTTATTCTGCCTCTATGGCTGGGTGCTTTTTCTTCAAAATCGATTTTAAGAAAATGGTTTACCGCCATATTAACAATAGTCTGGCCGGAAAGCTCCTGGTCTTTTTCTGTTACAATTTTGGTGGACAACTGCCGGGGATTGGGTGACGACTTGTCAAAATCCCATAGAAGAATATCTCCGTTTGCAGTGCCTCCAATAATAATATTGAGTTTACCCATCAGGGCAATAGATTCCACTATGGTGTTCTGGCCGCTGAGGGTTTTCAGGCTTCTCAAAGTGACAGCATCCCAGATTTTTATGGTCCCGTCACCCGAGCTGGATGCAAAATGGTTGTTGTCAAGGAATTTCAAATTGATTATACCCTTGCTGTGGGCTTCAATACCGCTGATTTTCTGTTTTCTCAAAACATCCCAAATGTAAATCCGTCCATTATCAATCCCCTGTACAATAAGCTGGCCGTTGGGGGAGGCAGACAGGGCATTGCAAATACCTGACGGTGATGACTGCTTCAGGGTGGTAAATTCCTTTCCACTGTCAATATCCCACAGAATAATGTCTCCCTGGAAAAAAGAGGCTGCCAGCAGGTTGCTGTGGGCAATGAATTCGATATTTGATATCCATTCCCCGGCAGAGGCCTGGAGTTTACGGTAAACCCCCTTGGTGGCACCGGTAGTTATAAGATCCTGATTTTCAATTCCCTTGAATTTGGTGGCGCGGTTAATACTCTGATAATTGTCATAAGTAGGTTCCTCGGGGAAAATCAGGGTACTGGCCTTTTTCGCCGATGAAGCTGGTGAAATCATCTTCCGGCTTTGTTGAATCTTCTGCCTGATTTCAGCCTGGTGTTTTATCTCCATGTCAACTTTTTCCAGATAAAGCATCATTTCATCAGCGCCTCCGTATCTCTGGGAAACCTGGTAACTAAGGGCCTTGTTAATTACCTGGCATAGTTGAATGGGAGCGCCCGGAACCAATTCTTCCAGAGGGTTAAACTGGAACGGCGCCCGGTTGCGGGGATCTTGGCCGGTTATCAGATGGTGCAGAACTGCTGCCAAAGAATATAAATCCGACCTTTTATCCGCCTTGCCCTCATATTGTTCCGGTGGAGAAAAACCCGGGGTGCCTATGGCAGTCTGGGTTTCTCTGGGCGCGAAAATTCTTGCCGTCCCGAAATCCACCAGAAAAATCTTTTCGGTATTTTCCTCAATTATAAAATGATTGGTTTTAATATCCCGGTGAATGACGCTGTTATTATGTAAATAACTCAGTATGCCCAAAGCTATAAGGGCAAACTGTTTCACCCAGCTGGCAGGCCTGGGCAGGGGTTCTTCCGCCAGATTTCTGCCCTTGATATAATCCATAACCATGTAAAATTTAGATTCTTCGGTGAAAAAATCAATAACCACAGGTATATTTGGGTGTCGTAACTTGCACAGGATCCGGGCTTCCCTGAAGAACCAGTTCTCAAAAATCTTCTGCTGTTCAGGGTTATCGGAGTTGATAATCATTTCCTTTAAAGCAAACTCCTTATTGAGCCGGGTATCCAGAACCTTATAAACAGCTCCCATACTGCCACTGCCCAGAACTTCAATAACCTTGTATCGATTGGCCAGAGTTTTATTAATATTCCTGTTACCAGGGGAATTGTTGTTAATATTGCCGTGCCCCGCAAAAGAATCAGTCTGCGGTTTCAGGGAATTGCCGCAGATTTCACAGAAGAAACTGGTTTCTCTGCTCGGGGCTCCACACTTCGGACAATGCATCAATAATCATCTCCAGAACTAACTATATTCTTAAACGCTATTTAAATATTATTATTCTTAAATTAACCATTACTTCCTCCAGTTTTTAACCAGTAACAAAAAAAACATGTGAATGAAAGCCTGTAGAGAATGAAGGAAAACTCTAAGGATAGATTAATAATGCAATAGAATATTATAACGGAGGGATAAAATGCCACAACCCAAAGATCAAATTACCGGCGCTCTGAATTCAGCTATAAGGTTGGAAAAGGAAGGCATAAAAACTTATCTGGATTATGCCCGGGCAACTGAAGATATAACCGGCAAAAATATGTTTATTTTGCTGGCCAGGGATGAAGTAGATCATATGTTGATTCTGGAAGAACAATTGCAGAATTTTACCAGTTGCGCAAGATGGAAGGAAATGTCGGTGAAGCCCTCGACAATAAAGAAGATTCTGCCCAAACTTAAAGATGTTGACAACCTTCCCAGGGGCATATCGGGAATTAACCAGGTTGAAGCCCTGGAGATGGCCCTGGAATCTGAAGAAAGAGCCCGAAGGTTATACAGCAGCCTTGCAGATCAGATAGAAGACAAGACCGCCAAAGCCCTGTTCTTATACCTGGCAGATATGGAACGGGCTCACTGGGATATTCTTAACGCCCAGAAGAACAGTATTCAGGAGACTGAATTATGGGTGGAGATAGCCGACCTGAATATGGATCAATTAATGTCATAAACATGAGTTCCCTCGAAGAAATCTTAAAAACCAATGTAAGGTTAAGCAGTTATACCACCTTTGGAATAGGTGGGCCTGCTGATTTTTTTATTAATGCCCGCTCGGTAAAGAGTTTAATTTGCGGGATAAAATTTGCCCGGAGCAGGAATCTTCCCTTCATTGTTATAGGCGGCGGCAGTAACCTTCTTATTGATGACCGGGGAATAAGGGGGCTGGTAATCAGAAATTCCCTCAAAGGCATAAGGGTTAGAAAAAACAACCTTACTGCCCGCGCCGGAGAAAAATTATGCCGGTTACTGCAATTTGCCGCCAACCGGGGTTTATCGGGCCTGGAATTTGCCGCTGGAATTCCAGGAACACTGGGAGGGGCCGTATTCGGCAATGCGGGGGCTTATGGAAAAGCCCTGGGCGATTTCCTGACTGAAGCTACACTTATGGATTACAACGGCAATGTTAAAAAAGTAAAAAATGAATATTTTAATTTTTCATATCGTTGGAGCCAAATAAAAAGAAAACGGGAAATTGTCCTGGATTGTACTTTTTCTTTAGGGCGTGGCAAGCCCGATGATATTAAAAGACAGATGAACCGGCTTATTGAAGAGCGCTGCAGAAAACATCCCGATAAAACATGGGGTTGCGCCGGCAGTTATTTTAAGAATATAGACCCTGAAAAACCGGGCCAGCGCCGGGTAGCTGCCGGTTTGCTACTGGACAGGGTGGGCGCCAGAAAAATGCGCCTTGGAAAGGCCAGGGTTTTTCCCGGCCATGCCAATTTTCTGACTAACCCCGGCGGAGCTACAGCTACTGAAATTAAAGAACTGGCGAAAATCTTAAAGAATAAGGTAAAACAGGAATTTGGCATTGAATTGGAAGAAGAAGTAATTTTTCTGGATGAAAATTTAAGTTATATCTGAATGAAACTTAAAAAAAAATCAGAAACAGTATTCTCTTCGGTTAAGCTATTGAATCAATGATAACTGGAAGGTAAGAATTGCCGCCTCCAGGGTTACATCCACATTTCTCACGACAACGTCTTTGGGCGTGTTCAGATGAATGCTGGCAAAATTCAGAAGAGATTTCACCCCTGTATCCACAAGCCTGTCAGCCACGTCCTGTGCCGCTGATACGGGAACGGTTATCATACCCATGGAAACATTCATTTTTAAAGGCAGGTCTTTAATATCTTTCACAACTATATTATTGATTTTACTTCCGATTTTTGAAGGGTCGGAATCGTAAAGATGGTTTATATTAAATCCCCATTTCTTAAAACCGGGGTACTCGGCGAGAGCCTGGCCCAGTTTTCCAACTCCCACCAGAATTACGTTATGTTCAATATTCAACCTCATAATGTCGGCAATTTTGTTCAATAATTGACTTACCGGATAACCCAGGCCCTGAATGCCGAATTCACCAAAATAAGACATATCCTTGCGAAATTGAGATGCCTTCACCCGGCATAGTTTTGCAATTTTCCCCGATGATACAATTGTTTCGCCATTGTTTTTCAGGTCGTTTAATACCTTGAAATACATGGGAAGCCTGGCTATGGCGGGTTCGGGTATCTTGGCTTTTCGGATCATAAGTTTTCTCCTTGTTTTCAGTTATTCCTTAAACAACTTCACTACCGAGGGAAAAAGCTCCAGGTCGGTATGAGGTAAAAATAATGAAGAACTGTAATCATTCATATAAGCAGGCTCATTACTCAAATCGAAATAGACTGCCTTATTTGCAATTTCCTCAGCTTTTGCCCGTGCCCGGCCCGATAGCAAAATATTCCAACCTCCGTAAAGAGCTCCGTTTCCGATATATTTAAACTTGTTTCTGTCAATATCAGGAAACAGGCCTATACGTATGCCGTTTTCAATATTAAGGGTACTTCCCAGCGCCCCAGCTATGTAATAGCTGTCCAGGTCTTCTCCCTTCATACCGAATTGTTCCATTAAAAAACGGTATCCCGTATAGATGGCTCCCTTGGATTTTATAATATAATCAATGTCCTGTTCTGTAATAGAAATCACTTTTTCTTCTGCCGGTGAAACAGTAACTACAAATTCTTCCGTCCCGTTTTCGGTCCTTATCCGGGAAGTAGATCTTCTGCGCTGGAATTTGCCCTTTTTGTCGATATACCCGGATAAAAGCAGGTTAGAAAGTAAATCTACCATTCCCGTCCCGCATATGCCCCTGGGGTGGGTGTTTCCTATGGTACCGATGGTGAAATCATTATGGGCCTGGCTGTATTCAACCCGGTTAATTGCCCCACTAGTCGCCCTCATACCGTGCTTGATACCTCCGCCCTCGAAGGCCGGCCCTGCCGAGGTGGAGGCGCAACTTACGGCATCTTCAAATTTTGCCGCCACTTCACCATTAGTACCAATATCTACCAGAAAAAAATTTTCATCGGGCATACCGGTAGCAATGAGGGAGGAAATTAGATCGCTGCCCACAAAAGCCCCCAGAGCCGGGGGTGTATAGACCACAGCCCTGGAATTGGCATACAGGTTCAATTCACGGGCATTCATCACCGGAAAATTAAGTATGGTGGGAATGTGAGGGTCCTTATGCAACGAATCGGTATTGAAACCCAGAAACAAATACATCATAACCAGGTTGCCGGAAAGAACTATGGAATAGACTTTCTCCTTGGAAATACCTGTTTCACAGGTGAGCTGAACAAGAATTTCGTTAATCCTATCACTGATGATATCGTTCAATATCAGCAGGCCTTTATCTCTGCCGGCGAAAATCATCCTGGAAATTATATCCTGGCCATATTTTAACTGAGGATTCACAAAAGAAGTATGGAGTAAAACCTTGCCCGTGGGAACCTCCACCATCATACCCTCTACAGTGGTGGTTCCAATATCGATTACAATTCCATAATTTGCGCCGGTTGTATCTCCCTCTTCCACTGCTATAACCTCGGCATTTTTTCTTGCCCTGGAAACAGTCAGGGTGATTTTGCCGCCGGCCTGAGAAAGTAAACTTGAAAACTGCTGTAATGAATTATAATTGAAATCGATTTTTTCAGTTCCGGTTTTTAATTTCAGCAACTTCAATACCCTGTCCATCTCGTTGAGCCCATCATTTACGGTTCGGAGTTCCATCTCAAGATAATATTTCTCTACCAGGGAGCTGAATTCGTATTGAAACTTCTTTTCATCAATAGTATTGAAAGGGGCCGACGCAGTCTGTACCCCCAGGGGAATACTGGCGCCGGGTATTTCCACCACAATATCCGAGGTGGGAAAGGAAGAACAAGCCAGGATATATCCCTGCTGACTTTCCTCTTCAGATAACACAAAGAGTTCCTCTGATTTAATCTTTCCTTCCAACAGTTTCAACTTACAGCTTCCGCACACTCCCACACCGCCACATTCAGCAACAAGGGGAATATTAACCTGGCGCGCTGCTTCCAGCAAACTCATATTGGAAGTGACTTCGGCAACTTTTTCCTGGGGCAGGAAAGTTACCCTGTATTTTTCAGTTCTTTCATTGATTCTGGTGTTTGCCAACAGGTCCATTAATAATCCTCATACCCGGTTAAACTTTCAAACTTCGGGTTCTATAAAGTTTTAAGAATTCAGGAATCTGGGAAGCTTCCCTGGGGCCGGCCACAGCCTTCCAACTTCCGTCTTCTTCAAAATCTTCTTTTAATTCAGCCACATAACCGGGCAGAATGATTTCCTTATGGCTCAATCTTTCTTCCAACAGGGCTTCTTCAACCCCTTTTCTAATGGTTTTAAGGTTGAAACGATCCGCAGCCCATGCAGTAAGGACTGATGTGCCATCGGTATCTATCACCAGCAGGTGGGCGGGAACCCGGGAAGCTTCTATCTCCTGGCTTACGGTAAAATAAGTAAGAGAAAAATTGGTGGTAACCATAACCGGAGAATCTGCATTTACCTGGCCGAATTGATAAAGCTTTGCTTCCACCTGAATGGGACGGCGGGGATCGGTATAAATATCCTGACGCAGGGTAAGAATGGGCATGAGCCTGGCTGGTGATTCATCCTTTATTATGGCCCCAGCCCCATACTTCAGAATAGCCTTGGTGGCGTTAAAAAGGGTTTCCTCCCTGTTCTGGCTCCAGTATAAAGAAGGGAAACCGAATTTTCTATCTTTTTTTGCCAGGGCATTGAACCGGGCCTTGTATAAGAGTTCCTTGTCTTCCATGGTTTCAAATGAAGAAAGGCCGAAAAGTCCCTTCTTGATTTGGTTATTTCTGAAAAACTCACCCACGGATCCCATGGTGGTAGTGTTTACAATCTCCACAGCCAAGGCGATATTGGTATCTTTAATTGGTTGGACAAATTTTCTGGCTTCATCCAGGTTTGTCCATAAAATGAATTCAGAATTTCTGTTCAATGAAATAATTTTTTCTATATGTTCATCTTTTACTGCCCGAATACACAAAGGCCGGGTCGCTCTGTTATAAACCATCTCCAGAATATCCAGGGAATTATCAAATTTTTCCATATCCAGGGCAATCATATCAACATCTAAGGACTTACCTACCCGTTCCATGGAAAACTTTTGAATATCATCCAGCCTGGCATTTATATCGGCGGTATCGGGAGTAATTTCCACGGCCAGGGCAGTTGGGTTGTAGAAGCTCTCATCATGGCGGTATATAACTTTTTCCCCGCCCAGTGTCAATGATTTATCTGCTTTCTGCAATTTGATTTCAACAATAGGCGGCTCCATTAATTCTTCCAGTTTCTGCCTTGATTCCTCACTCAAATGTGGACATTGCTCAAAACCAGCTTTGCCTGCAGCGACTTTCATGGCGAAAGTAAGGCAGGAAGGCGAACCGCAATCCTTACAATTGGTTTTTGGTAATAAATTGAAAATTTGCATTCCTGAGAGAGCCAGTTTAACCACTCCTTTACCGGGTTGTAGCAGAGAAAAATATCATTGCGGCAAATGAAAGCATAAAGAACATAAACATGATGATTGCCGCCAACCTCCATTTTCGCTGTTTTTCCTTAAGTTCCTCAACACTATTATAACTAACTTTCTTCCATAACAGTTCATTACCCTTCAACCCCAGAAGAACCGGTACAACAAGAAACCCCAGGGGAATAATGAGAATTGCCAGAAAGGAAACCAGCGCAATATCCAGCATTCCGTTTCCTGCGGCCCACAGCCAGCTGAATACAAAGGCTCCCCAGTTCCAGCCGCATACCTGAACAAGTTTATTGGAATCATTACCCGAGGGAAAACTATCTCCTAACAGATCATAAGATTTTCTCTTCAGGTTTGCATCAAAAGACTGGGTTGCCTGGTAACTGGTTTCGGAAACGTCGAGCTTGTAGGTTTCATCTCCCTTTGTTAATTCCTGGCCGCAACCGTTGCAAAATTTGTTCAAATCAGAATTTTCTGACCCACAATATGTGCAATTCATTAAAGAACCTCCCTATTTCATCAATTCCTGCAATTCGTTATTGGGACCCACAACGGGTTTTATAAAAAGGTTTACCACCAGGGCAATAATAACTACAATTACAGCAAAGGCGATGCCACCTACCGCCCATCTTTTCTGGTCATCCTTAAAATCCTGAACTGAAGCATACTTCTTTTTTTTCCACACAAATTCATTTCCCATAAGCCCCATGACAATACCGCCAATTATGAAGAAAACCCAGTGAATCATAGACATGAGCATTATAGCTGAGCCCATTATGTATAAACGGTTTCCCAGGGCCCAGATTCCCGACAGCAAGAGCCCTCCCAGGTTGAACCCCTTCACCTGTTCCAGGTCTGCTTTGGCATTGCCCGATTCGAACAGAGACTCTTCATACTCGTTGCCAAAAGATTTCTGGACATCAGAGCTCATATCATAAACAATTTTCTCATCTTTTTTCACTTTTCTCAACTCCCCGTTAAACCAATGCAGGATCAATATATTATAACAGAAATATTTCTGAAATTCCATGGCAAATACCTTGAAAAATAAAAAAATATGAGTATAATTAAAATAAGGAGGTGAAATTATGAACAGAAAAAAGGGGTTTACCCTTATTGAATTGATGATTGTGATAGCAATCATTTCAATTCTGGCATCAATTATTATTCCCAATATTGCCAGGGCCCGGGCAAGAGCTCAGTTAACAGCCTGCATGGAAAATATCAAATCAATTTACATATCAATGACCATGTATGAAGCAGACCATCCTATAAACGATTTTGACTGGCACGAAGTATTATCCACATCGCCATTATATCCAGATTATATAGCAACAATTCCTACCTGTCCTGCCAGTGGAGACATTTATTCCGCGCATTTTCACCCTCATCGGGCAAAAGGGGTTTTCTGCCAGGGTGGGGGCCATACCCAGATTATTGCCCATCTGATTGAAACTTCTACTGACCCGGGCCCCTGTGCCTGTAATGGTGGCTGTGTTTCCTACTGTGAAAAAAGCTGTGAAACCTGCGACCCCAGAATGAGCGGGTGGCTGCCGTCAGTGTTACAGTAACAGAAAATTCTGTTAATATTGTAATTCAGCCGTCCTCACCGACGGTTTTTTTTTATAGAAATACCTCCTCACAAATTTAAAGCAAAAACGGAGAAAAAATATGAACCCGCCTGCTTCCAGCCCGGTTTTCACAGGTATAGATATTGGCGGCACTTTCACCGATATGGTAGTTTTCAGAAACAACAGTTTGGAAATACTTAAAACCTTTACCACCCAGTATAAACCTGCCCTTCGGGAGTATATTATGCTTTTCGCTGTTTGCTGGGAGATCATATCCCCACAAATTCGGGATATTTCAGGCCCATAAAAACAACGCTCCTGAAGGAAACCTGGTAAATGCCATTTCACCCTTTGCCGTTTCCGCTGGTAATGTAAAAACCTCGCAACGCATTGTTGACACGGTTTTACTGGCTCTATCACAAATATTGCCCGACAGGATACCCGCGGCCTCCTGTGGAACATGAATAATATAGCAATCGGTGGCTTCGACAGGAAAAATAACACAGGTTTTTCTTATTTTGAAAACATCGGAGACGGAACCACCGCAAAGGGTCTTGACGCAATACAAACCCATAATAAGTGAACGTAGAAAAATTCCGCCCTACAGCTTGAATGAGGGGGAACCTGGAAAAACAGGGCGAAACATTTATTGTACCCATAACATTTGCAGGGAATTACCCGGGAGAATAACCCTGGATGTTCAAACCTGTGATATAATTACTATTGAAACCCCCGGTGGCGGAGACTGGGGAAAAGTTAACCCGGAACCAAAAGAAAATGAAACCGGCTGTAATCAAAAATTTTCGGAGACGTTATTTATGAAAAATCGAATTCTGGCGCTGGATCCAGGCTCAAAAAGAATCGGAGCTGCTATCTCTGACCCCCTGGGAATTTCCGCCAAACCATTAGATTATATACCCGGATCTTCCTGGAGAAAAATAATTTCAGGTGTAAAACAACTAATACAGGAACATCAACCGGGTTTGATTGTAGTCGGGCTTCCCCTGAACCTGGACGGTTCTCACAGCTTCTCAACGGAAAAAGCTCTGGAGCTTGTGAAAAGGCTGGAAAAGTTTATACAAATTCCCATAAAAACCGTGGATGAAAGACTTACCAGCAGGGAAGCCAATAATATTCTGATAGAAGGCGATGTCCGGCGAGCTCAGCGTAAACAGGTGGTGGACAGTATGGCAGCCTGCCTTATACTGAAAAAATATCTGGAACAAGGGGTTGAAGAATAATCATGAAATATTTGAAAACTGTAGCTGTAATTCTAGTAATAGCCCTGTTACTTGCCCTGGTTTTTGCCCTGGGTGTGGGAGTGGGTTTTTATTCTTTACTGACCCCCCAAAAGGGTGAAAAAGTAGTAATAGAGATACCCAAGGGAGCCACCGGCGCCCAGGTAGCCCGTCAGTTGGAAGAAAAAGGGGCTATAAACCAGGCATTCTTATTCAGGGTAGTTATGAAACTGTCTGATTCGGGAGACGAAATGAAACCGGGCCGTTATGAAGTGGACCCCGACAAGAATATGATACAGATATTGGAGCAGTTGAAAAAAGGCGGAGGAGAGCTGAGGCTGGTTTCCATCCCCGAGGGGCTGACATTGAAACAGGTAGCTCAATTGCTGGATGAGAAAGGGATAGTTAAAAAAGAAGAATTCTTAATAACCGCCGGTGAAAAGCCTTTTGAAGTAAACGGCAAACCCCCTGCCAGCCTGGAAGGCTATCTATTGCCCAATACATATGATTTTCCCGTTTATTATGACTCGGAAAAAACAATTCAAACCATGGTTGACGCTTTTAATGAAAAAGCTGTGTTTCAATATGAGAAAAAGAAGGATTCCCTGCCGGTGAGCCTGAGCCTGCACGAAGTTGTAACTTTGGCTTCCATGGTGGAACGAGAAGCCCAGGTAGAAAAGGAGCGTGCCAAAATAGCCAATGTTTATTACAACAGGTTGAAAAAGGGAATGAAAATGGAATGTGATGCCACAGTGCGCTATGCCCTGGAGAAATTCAAAGATTATTTAAAATACAGCGATTTGCGAGTTGATTCCCCGTACAACACCTATGTTTATACTGGTTTGCCCCCGGGGCCCATAGCAAATCCGGGGTTGGAATCCATCAAGGCTACATTGAATCCTGAGAATCATAATTATTATTATTATGTACGTAATGATGTGAAAAACGACGGCAGCCATATTTTCTCAAAAACCTATGCTGAACATAATGCAGCTATAAGAAAATATCAGCGTTAATTATTCCAGGGTTGTTTCACCTGTGTTTTCCAGAATTCCGGTATGAGCGGAAAGGCTGTCTCCCCCCTTGCCGGCCTGGATTTTACTCTCCAATTCCTGCATCTTCTTTTGAAGTATCTTCTTTCGTTTGGGGGTCAGAGATGCTATCTGGGTGGTATGCTTAATGGATTGAACTGCCTTCTGGTATTCCCCGGCTTTTTCATATAGTAAAATGAGGGACAGGTTGGCAGTAATGTTATCGGGCTCGAATTCAAGAGTTTTGTTGTAAGCTTTGATAGCCGACTGAACCTTGTTGGTTTTTTCATAGGTATAACCCAGTTCGTTATACATTTCCGGCGCTTCGGTCAGTTTTAAAACCTTCTGATATTGCACCGTTGCCAGGGCATATTTTTTCATATTTCTGTATGCCCGGGCAAGATGGAAAAGATACCTGGGATCTTCGGGGCGTTCCGCGGTTAACTGTTTCAAATAAGGAATTGCTTCATCATATTTTTCATCCTTCATTAACAGGGCAATAAGTTTTTCCAGCAACTCGGTATTTTCCGGCTCCAGGTCCAGAATATCTTTAAGGACCATACTGATTTTGCCCACTTCGCCATTCTGCTCCAGGGTTTCCAGTAAACTGTAAAGATTCTGTTTGGTCTTTTTTCCACTGAGGTTAAGATATTTCAGGAAGTTATCGGCATACTCGCCCCATTCTTCCATCTCCTTGTTGACCCTGGCAAACATTTTATAAACCCTGGGTTCATCCATAACCTCGCTTACCAGTTTCTGGAGTTTCTCTTTAGCCTTGTCATATTTACCCAGGTCAATGAAGTCTTCTACCACTTCCAACCGTTCTTCGAGTTGGTCATCGCTTAAGGAACGGAAACTGCGGATGATTTCGCCAGTATCGGCACCGGGCATTCCACTGAATAGGTTGGTTGCGGATGA
Organism: uncultured bacterium; assembly: GCA_964607865.1. GTDB lineage: Bacteria > Vulcanimicrobiota > JAJTBE01 > JAJTBE01 > CAZSLZ01 > CAZSLZ01. The sequence goes on along the minus strand of CAZSLZ010000002.1, from coordinate 28,756 downwards.
AACCGGTACTGCTGTATCGGAAGTGGTAAGGCCGGGCAACTCGCCGGACATACCCGACAACAAACTGGTACCCTGAGCCTGAACGGGTTCTGAAGCTTTGGGCATGTTGGTTCTTCCGGTGCGCTGAGCCAAACTCCGGGCTTTTCCGCTGACTGAAATAAACTTCAAACTGCGGTTGAACATATTAACATATTCTTCATCATCATGCTCTTCGGCAAATTCCAGCCCTTTTTCCAGAAATTTTCTTGCCTTGTATTTATCATTTCTGCTGGACCAGATTTCCGCCATATGATAATAAGGCTTATGAAAAGTGGGAATATTCTTGAGAATGTTTTCAAAAAGCCTGTATGCTTCGTCTCTTTCCCCTTTTGCCAATACGGTCAGGGCCTGGTTGAAAAAGTCCTGTATCTCAGGAGTAATGGAGAAGTCTTCCACTTCTGTATAACTTTTCTGGGGCCGATCTTTCAATTTGTCTTTTAAACCGGTTTTCTTGGATAACGCTCGTTTTCTGACTAACCTTTCCCTGGGTTTCAAGAAACCGCCCTCGGTTTCATCTTTCTTGATTTGAGCCGGGGTTTTAGCTTTTATGGTGCTTACAGCCTCAGCCAGAACAATTTCGTCGGGCTCGTTCAGCAGTTCTTTTATGGTCATTCCCTTTAATTTTTCATCGGCGAGTTTGTTCATCTCGTAAATGGCATCTTTGGCCCGTTTGTTTGTATGATCCACCTCAGCCAGGTTAATAAGGGATGACCTGGCTTCATCAATATTTCCGATTGCCATATATGCTTCCGCCAATTCGAAATAATAATCGGGATTGTTGGAGGTATCCATGGTTATGGCTTTCTGATACTGCTCAATTGCATCCTCATAATTTTTGGTTTTATAGAGATAACGCGCATATTTCCCACGGGCATGGGGATTTTCGGGATCCAGCAGTATAACTTTCTGGAAAATCTTCTCTGCCTTGTCATACTGTTCGCTCTCAGTGTAAACTTCACCAATACCAATCAAAATATCCGGGTCTTCAGGCTTCTTCTCCAATGCATTTTCAAACTGGGTCTGGGCATCCTCATATTTCTTCAAGTTTAAATAAGAGTAACCTTTTTCAATAATTGCTGGTAAGAAATCGGGTTCTTCTTCCAGTATCTGATTAAAAAAGTCGATGGCAATAGACGGTTTGTTACGATGATAAGCATAAACCAGCCCGATACCATATTTGGCCTTGGTGAGAGAAGAATCTAACTTAATAGCTTCCTGAAACTCATCGAAAGCCTGATCCACCGCGTTAACCCGATATAAGCATTTACCCATTTCATAATGAGCCATGGCGTCGTCAGGCCGCAACCGGATAACCTTTTTCAACTGAGCCACTGCTACATCGAAACGTTCCTGATTCATAAATATTTTTGCCAGCTCATATTGTGATTTAAAGTCACTGGGACGGATATCCACAGCCTTGTGATACATCTCGGTGGCAGTTTCCAGATCGTATAACTCCTGATATGCCCTCCCCAGCAAATAATAAATATTGGGATCCTTGGGGGTAATTTCCAGAGTCTTTCTTAACTCCTGAATGGACTCTTCAAACCTGCCAAGCTTGAAATAAATCTGCCCCAGGTTATACCGGGCAAAAGCATCTTTAGAATTTAAGGAAATGGCACTGTAATAGTGGTTTATAGCCTTTTCGTCATTACCCACCTTTTCATAGGCATTACCCAGGTTGTAATGAGCGTAGGAATCGGCAGGGTTCAATTTCAGGGTTTCTTCCAGGTGATGAATGGCTTTCTGGGGATCACCCACCTGAAGTTGAAGCGTCCCCAGGTTGTAATGGGCTTCAGCATATTTAGGGTTATATTTGATTGCAAATTCGTATTCTTTGATTGCAAAATCTGGCTTGTAAATAGATTCGCAGGCCTTGGCCAATAAAAAATGTGAATAGGAATTACCCTTCTGCTGGTCGATAGACTTCTGCAGTTTGGAAATAGCCTTTTTATACTGACCCTGCTTTAAATAGGCGCGGCCCAGCGCCAGTAACAACTTGGGATCACGGGGGTTGGTTTCCAAACCTCTTTCATAACGACGAATAGCCTGGCCAATCAAACCCTCCTCTTCAAAAATCGAACCCAGGTTGTAAAAAGTTTCTGTATATTTGGGGTTTACATCAATAGCTTTCTGAAAATTAAATTTTGCAAAGTGATACTGGCCTATTTCTGCATACACTTCTCCGGCTGCATTGTAGGCTTCCCAGAGATTGGAGTTTAACTCCACAGCTTTCTTCAAGTGTGAAAGGGCAATTTCCTTACGGTTGAAGTATCGGTTTGCCAATGCCAGTTGATAATAACCCCAGGAATCATCAGGACGAATACTGATAGGCTTTTGAAAAATTGTCAGAGTGCTTTTTATTCTTTTACCATAAAACGATTTAAAAGAAGGATCATCAAAATATTTATGAATTTTCGGGTCAAGCTCATAAGCTTTCTGCCATTCCTTAATGGCGGGGGAAGTTTCATTTCCCTTTGCATATAAAAAACCCAGGTGCAGGTGAGACCGGGCATGGGTAGGATCCAGCCTGATAACCGTTTGATACTCTCTGAAAGCATCTGCCATCTGGTCAGCCTCTTCATGAGCCATGGCGAGTCCGAAATGAGCTTCAGGATCATCTGGATTCAATCGAACCAGGGTCGAATATTTTTGCAAAGCCACCGTTGCTTTTTCGTCCATAATTACAAATAACTCCTCACATATATAGGCTCCGAAAAGTAAATTATACTTACATAGTTATAGGCTACAGATCAAAAAGTTTCTTCTCTGAACCTTATATTTCCTGCCATTTTTTTATATATTTCTATGCAAAAGGAATTTTTCCGCTTACAGGAAAAATAATATAAAGTATTTTTGTTAACATGGTTATTATCAGGAGGGGAGAAAATCAACATGATACCAGGAAAAAAGATAAACTTATGGGCAATAGAAAGAGAAGATTTACTGCAGAACTATCTTTGGGCAAATGACCCGGAAATTGTAAAACTGGCGGGCATGGACGTAATCCCCAAAACTGCATGGGATATTGAAAAATGGTACGAAACAAATTTAAGCAACCCCAACATTCAGGAATTCGCCATTAAAATGGATGACGGAACTTACATCGGCAACATCGAACTTACCAACATGGACTGGCGCTCGGGAACAGCAGAAATTGGTATTTTAATAGGCGACAGAAACCGCAGAAACAAGGGGTTTGCCAGTGAGGCGCTCAGAATGACAGCCAGATATGCCTTCGAGGAACTGGGATTACACCGGATCTATGCCAAAGTTCTTTCCTTCAACCAGAAAGCCCAGAAATTATTCGAAACCAATGGTTACCAGAAAGAAGGAGTATTGAGAGAAGCTTTCTTTACATGGGGGAAATACTGGGATGTTACAGTTTACAGCATTCTGGACAGAGAGTTTGCAGAAAAATTTCCCTATCAGCCCCTGGAAGAAGCAACGGAGGAAACCTCATGAAGTGTATCTACTGGAAGGGCGATCATATAGAAATTATTGATCAGACCCGGTTGCCGGGTGATTTCGAACTGATAAAATGTTTCGATATTGAAACCCTGGGAGAAGCTATTAAAAGATTGTCTATCCGGGGGGCACCTGCCCTGGGTATTACTGCAGCCCTGGGCATGGCCCTTGCCGCAGTTAATTATAAAGAAACCGATTTACAGGGCCTCAAAGACAAACTGCAGAAAACCAGAGATTATATAGCCACAACCCGGCCCACAGCTGTGAACCTCTTCTGGGCCCTGGAAAGAATGATGAAGATAGTGAGTGGTTTTCAAGGTGGGGTAGATGAGCTTCGAAAAAAGTTAATAGAAGAGGCGCTGGAAGTGGCATGGGAAGATGAGAGAATGTGCCGCGCCATCGGAGATAACGGCGCTGAGGTGGTAGGACCGGGATGGAACATTCTTCACCATTGCAATACGGGTTTTCTTGCCACCGGCGATTATGGCACAGCCCTTGGTGTTATTAGATCCGCTCACAGGCAGGGAAAGAATATTCATGTATGGGTGGATGAAACCAGGCCCCTGATGCAGGGTTCCCGGCTCACCGCATGGGAGCTGGAACAGGATAAAATCCCCTACAAGGTGATTGCCGATAACATGGCAGGTTACCTGATGAGCCAAGGCAAGGTGGATATGGTGGTGCTGGGAGCGGACAGAATCGCCGCCAACGGCGATGTGGCAAATAAAATAGGCACTTATTCACTGGCAGTGCTGGCAGGGTATCATGGCATTCCTTTCTACAGCGCAGCGCCCACCTCCACTATAGACATTTCTCTTAAGTCAGGCAGTGAAATCGAAATTGAACAGAGGAGTCCCGATGAACTGATTTTTATAAAAGGAGTCCAGACCGCCCCCAGTGAAGCCGGGGTTTATAACCCCGCCTTCGATATTACCCCAGGCAGGCTGTTGACGGGCATAATAACCGAAAAGGGTATTTTAAGGCCGCCTTTCAAAGAAAGCATTAAAGAATTATTCAGTAACAGGCAATGAAGAAAAGTAAATATCCCACAATAAATTATATGGAAATTCTGGGCAGAAACCCGATTCCCGGTAAGAGGTTCTATCTTTTATCAGGGAGTGATTTATTTACTTTCAACGAGTTGATAAAGAAATTTCAGAAGAAATACCTGGCCGATGACCCTTCCCGGTTTAACTATCATGAATTCGATTGTTCCAGAAACACCCAGTCATCGGAAATCACCAATTTAGCTGATGAATATCCCTTTGGCTCCAATTACAAATTAATCGTGGTAAACAACGCTCATCGCCTCGATTTGAAGCAGGGAAAGAAATTATCGGGTTACCTGGAAAACCCCTGCCAGACCAGCAAGATTGTAATAACTGAAAATGAACAGGAAATAAAGGAAAAACGGCCGTCATTTGTTCCCCATACCCAGATGAAATCAGCTCTGGCTGCCCATGGAATACAAATTCAATGTGAATTGAACCGGAGCAGCTTAAAAACCTGGATTGGAGAAAAATTTCAGCGGGAAAAGAAAAAGATTGATAACCGGGCAATAGAAATATTGATTGAAATGGTGGGAAATAACTTATGGAATCTCCACCAGGAAATTATCAAGTTGTCAGTTTATGCCCATAACCGCTCACACATATCAGCGAACGATGTGAAGGAAATAGTTGTTCAAAACCCCCAGTCCAAGATTTATAATTTGAACGAGTACCTTGGCAGCCGGCAAATGAGCCCTGCATTGAAAGTATTTGACGAGTTGCTGAAAGAAAAAATTTATCCTGTTCAGGTAATCTCGGCGCTGGAAAATCATTTTTCCTTTTTGCATAAACTCAAAATGCTCTCTGACAAGGGTAACTCTTCTGATGAAATTGCAAAAAAAATTCGAAAACATCCTTTTTATGTAAAAAAATCTCTGGTACAGGCTGATAATTTCAGCGGCAAGGGATATGAAACAGTTTTTGATATGCTGGCAAGAGCCGACGCAGGAATGAAATCGGGGATGGACCCCCGCTGGGTTATGGAATTGACCATAATTCAGATTTGCCGCACTCGTTAATATGAATTTATTTTAACCCCTAAAATAGAGGGTTTTTAAATAATTCATCTAAAACCGGAATAATTATAAAGGGGCAACAGGAGGTAGATATGGAAAAAGAACCCCATGTAGTAGTAATTGGAGCAACAAATTTAGACATTAAGGGACGTCCCACCAGCTCTATGATTCCCCACACGTCCAACCCCGGCCAGGTGGAAATCAGCGCCGGAGGCGTAGGCAGAAATATTGCCGAAAATCTGACAAAACTGGGAATACAAACCACTCTTATCTCAGCTTTGTCCAAAGACCTTTTTTCTGAACATTTAAAGGAAAAAGCCCGGGAATCGTCTTTGAGCCTGGAACATGTACTCCTAACCGATAAATATCCCACCGGCCTTTTTATGGGCTTTATAGATTATCGGGGCGATCTGATCAGCGCCATAAGCGATATGTCTATTCTGGAAGCTATAACCCCTGAATTTCTGCAGACCAAATCTGAGATAATAAAATCTGCCGATTTTGTGGTGATGGACGCAGATATTTCTCATGAGAGTACCGAGTATGTGGTAAACCTGTGTAACAGACATGATGTGCCGGTGTGCATTGAACCGGTATCGATAGAGAAAGCCAATAATATTCTTCCGTTTCTGGATCGCCTGACAATGGTAACCCCCAACCGTGAGGAAGCTGAAGTCCTGGCGGGTTTCAGAATCAAGGGCGCCAGGGGTGTAATGGCGGCGGGAGATGCCATAATTGAGAAGGGAGCCAAATATGCCCTGATAACCCTGGGTGGCGAAGGCGTATATCTGGCCAGCAAGAAAATGAAACGTTTTGTTTCGTCCATCTCCACCGTGGTTTATGATTCGGTGGGAGCCGGTGATTCACTGGTAGCAGGTACCATATATGGTTTATGCCGTAACCGTTCTGTATATGAATCAATTCGTGTGGGCATAGCCTGCGCTACCTTGACTCTTACCACCCGCCAGGCAGTTCATCCTGAACTCAGCGCCGAAAGCCTGGAAAGTTTAATAAATGAACGGGAATGGCAACCACAAAATAATTAAAGATTTTCAAATTATCTTTAAAAATATTATATAATCTTCTTTTTTTAGGTTAACCAGGGTTTCATGATTTGGTTCCCATGTTTATGGGAATCAAAGTAAAAATTCTGGTGATTTGTTAAAATAATTGTAACATTTACACCAACTAATTTTATTGAATATTTGTATGAATTATGCTACAATAAACTGAACTCAATTTGTAATAGGAGACGAGGAAAATGCGTAAGTATCAAGTTGGACAAAAAGTTATGCATCCTTTACACGGAATTGGTACTGTGGAAAAAATCGAAGAAAAAAAGATACTGGGAAAAACCAGTAAGTTTTCTGTAATAAACTTCACTGATGACAGGTTAAAAATAATGGTGAACCTGGACCAGAAATCCATGATTCGCGGGTTGACTTCCAGAGATGAGATAAAAAAAGTATTGGATGTAATGAAAAACAAGAGCGACGATATGCCCGCCCGTTCTTCAGAAAGATATAATTTAAACATGAAGAAGATAAAATCGGCGGATGTGTTTCAAATGGCTGAGGTTATAAGAGATCTCTCTGAACTCCTTCATCGGAAAAAACTATCCAGAAAGGAACAGACCATGCTTAAAGCTGCCAAGAAAATCTTCTGTTCCGAGGTCAGTTATGTAAAGAAAATCAGCGAGGAAGAAGCTGAAACTTTAATTGACGATACTGTAAAACCTCCACAGGTTGAAGCATAAACTACAAAAAGCAAATAAAAAAAGCCCCGAGCGGGGCTTTTTTTATTTGCCTTTTTTCTCAGCCCCCACCTTTAACCAGAAAAATCCAAATCATCTTTCATTATGCATGTTAAGGAAACTTTGGCCAATTCTTTTTGTTTTATGAATTACGTTATTCAGACAAAAGGAGGATGTATAATGAGTTTTAATCCATTAGAAGAAAAGGGGATTCCCCTGGAAAAACAGACAAGAAACTGGGAGCAACTCTGTGTGGAGCCCTATAATAACGAAGAGGTTCATCCCTATACCCGTACCAGAATCATACTTATGAACGGTATCGAATTTGAAGCCAACTGGTTCGGGCATCAATTTTCCAGGCATTGTTCCAATTTAGAATTAAAAAGAGAACTGGCTCAGACGCGCCGGCTTGAACAGCAACAGCAAAAAGTAATCAACTGGCTGATACCTGCAAATGAAAATGTATTGGAGGTTACACTGGGTTTCGAACAGGTAGCTGTGGACCTTACTGCCTGGCTGGCTCAGAATGAACCTGATGAAGAAGTGAAAAAAGCGTTGGATTTTGCCTTACTTGAAGATTTCGATCATCTCTACCGTTATGCTAACCTCATGGCTTTAACCCAGGGTAAGAAAGGTGAAAAGATAGTCGAAAAACTCACTGAAATAACCCCTGGCCGTCCCACCTATGAAGAACACAGGAACCCCAAGGATGACATAAGAAAGCCGATAGACAACAAAAAGGCGGACATTCAAACTAAACTTAACCTGCTTACCATTGTGGCAGGCGAACAGCAAACCATGAATTTCTATAACAACGTGGGCAATCGTCCCGAAGAAAGACTGGGAAGAGGTTTATATCAGGAAATTGCCATGGTGGAAGAGGAGCATGTAACCCATTATGAATCTCTTATGGATCCATCTGCAACCTGGGCGGAAAGGCTGCTGCTTCATGAATATAATGAATGCTATCTCTATTATTCCATGTATTCCTATGAGACCGACAAGAGAATAAAAGATATATGGGAATTACACCTCAATATGGAATTAGGGCATCTTCACAAAGCAATTGAATTGATGAAAAAGTATGATAACCGCGATGGAAGAAATCTCCTTCCCAGAGAACTGCCCGAACCTATGGAATTTAAATCAAATATCGATTATGTCCGAAAGGTCCTCAGAAATACAATTGACTACACCACTTATGGTACCGAGTACATAAACAAGGTAGATCTTCCCAGAGATAACCGTTTCTACAGTTATCAGAAATCGGTTAACCAGGGAGGCTTCCTGCCCAGTATTGACGTTATCAAGAGTATGGCAGACCAGAAAGGAAAGGATTACCGTTCCGAGGTAAAGGGGCCCAACCCGGTTAAACGCCTTCAACAGCAGGAAATGATTCCCGCCTGATTCGAACAATAAAACCAGTTTAGAACCGCCGTTATTTTGCCCATGACTTTATAACGGCGGTTTTTAATTTTCAACCCCATCCATTATTTCTACAGTTTTCTTACAAACCTTAAAGGTATTTTTCAATGAACCTTCGTCAAGTTTTGTTTCATTATCTTTTTTAGTATGGATATGCATAATATCAAAAAATTTACAGTAGGAGAAGTTTACGGCGGGGTATTTGTGAAATGCTGCAACTGTGCCATCATAGCATATTCCGGGAACAGAAGAATAATAATGGCATTCAATTTCACTTTGTCTGCAGGCATTTTTTATGACATCCAAAAGGTTGAAAGCATTGTTTTGAGGCGGTTTTTTACCTGTCACATAAAGACGGCCGGCTGCGCTGACACAATCCAGGTTAATAAAACAGGTGTTGGTCTTATCCAAATCCTTATTCATATCCAGGAAACGAATCATCCCGACCAGGCCTTCTTCTTCGGCAGCTGTGAATAAAAACCAGACATTTAAATTTTCAGGCGGATTCTCGGCAAAGTATTGAGCTAATTCCAATAACACGGTTACTCCGGAAGCATTATCCAGATAACCTTTTGATTCATTACCCGATTTTGAAAAGAAAAAGATCATAAATATCAGCATAACAACGATAGATAGAAAAGCCAAAAAGAGGTTCATCCTGGTGACAGCTATATCCATGGTAATATCAACTATAGGGTTATAGTATAAATATATAGATACTCCAACGGAATAAACGGCAACAAACAGACAGCAGCAAAAAGCCAGCCCCAATAAAGCAACCCTGGTAAAAGAGGTTATTCCAGAAGATTTGGAGTCATAGTGCGCGGAAAAAATTACGGTTCCGGTGCTTTCATTTCCCAGTTTGCCAATAATATTTGCCGTATCAATCATGGATTTGCTCTTACGGTAACTTAGTTTTTCGTTCAAACTGTTCCATCGGGAAGCCATCAAAAGAAAAATTATTATCAGGGGCCCTGTTATAACCGGGGCATATTTCAGCGGAGGAGTTTTAACATAAATTAACAACATCAGGTTAATGAAAAGTAAAATTACAAGAATAACAGAAAAAGAACCATATTGAATGCGGTGGTTATCGGAAGAAAAAGAAAATTCCTCAGTTTCTGTCCTGCCTTTATCCTTTAAGATTTTTCCCAGTTCGGCAGTAATGAATTCGCGGGCTTTTTTTTCTCCCTCACTGCCGCTTCTACGGGGAATTGCAATTTTTTCTATCAGTTCCTTCATTTTTCCCCCTATTTATGCATTACCAGGCTCAATATTGAAAGAGCGGCAATAATCCATAATACCGGATCCACTTCCTTGAATTTTCCCCTGATTGTTTTTATCAGAGCATAAGAAATAAAACCGAAAGACAGCCCGGTGCTGATTGAATAGTTAAGAGGCATAAGCATGATGGTCATGAAAGCGGGGAAGGCAATCTCCAGGTCTTTAAAATCTACGTTTCTGACCCCTTTCATCATAAACAGCCCTACGACTATAAGCGCAGGTGCTGTGGCAAAGCCGGGGACTATGCTGATTATGGGTAGTAAAACTATGGCCAGTAAAAACAGAAGCCCGGTAACTATGGCTGTAATACCGGTACGCCCCCCTTCCTCAATACCTGTGGCTGATTCAACGTAAGCTGTGGTGGTGGAAGTCCCCAGCAGGGCGCCCACCATGGTGGCAACTGCATCCAGGGTCAGCAAAGTGCCCAACTCCTTCAAAGTGCCATCTTCTTTCACCAGTTTGGCTTCCTTCAGGCATGCAACCAGGGTTCCCACACTGTCGAACATATCCACAAACATCAATGTAAAGATAGAGCCCAGAAAGCCCCATTTTAAAGCCCCTATTATATCAAGCTGAAGTAAAATCCGTGAATAGTTAAAATTAAGGTTCACCATTTTTTCGGGCATCGAAACTTTACCCAGTAGAATTCCCACTACAGTTGTGGCAACAATGCTTATGAGGATGGACCCCTTCACTTTGAAAAGCTCCAGAATAATTATAAGTAACAACCCGGCAATTCCGATTAAAACCGGTGTGGAAAACTGGCCCAGGGTAACCAGGTTTGTATCATCATTTACCACTATCCCCAGGTTTTTAAGCCCTATAAAAGCAATGAATATTCCGATTCCTACAGAGGTTGCATCAATGATAGGCGCAGGTATAGCTTTTACAATTCTTTCCCGCACCCTGGTCACTGACAGAATAAAAAATACAAGCCCGGATATAAAAACTATGCCCAGCCCGGTTTGCCAGCTTACAGTTCCGGCCTGAACCAGGGTAAATGCAAAAAATGCATTCAGCCCCATTCCCGGCGCCATTGCTATGGGTACTTTTGCAACAAAACCCACCAGAAGACAGGCAAATGCAGAGGCAAGGCAGGTGGCTATAATCAGTGCATCCTTGGGCATGCCGGTTGCGCTGAGGATATCGGGGTTTACAAAAATTATGTAAGCCATGGATAAAAATGTAGTAACGCCGGCGATGATCTCAATTTTAACAGAACTTTCCCGTTCCTTCAGTTTAAAATAATTATTTAAAAACTCCAATTTTACCCTCCCTGCCCTTGATTTTTCTCTGCCAGGGCTTCATCTAAAAAAGTATTGGCAAATTTCGGGCTGGCCTTACCCCGGCTGGCTTTCATTACCTGGCCCACAAGAAACTGCTTTATTGATTCCCTGCCTTCAAGATAATCCTGTACAGCCTGGTTGTTTTCTTCAATCACTTTATCAATCAGTGGCCGGAGTTCCCGTTTTGAAGTAATCTGTTTCCAACAATTTTCTTCTACAATTTTTTCGGGGTCTCCGCCTTTTTCCAGCAATACTTTTATGAGCTTTTTTGCTATTTTACCGCTTATTACTTCTTCATCAATCAGCTTCACCATTTTTCCCAGGGCTTCCGGTTTTAATTCTGTCCGGGTGATTTTCATATCTTTACTGTTGAGATAAGCGGATATATCTCCCATAAGCCAGTTGGAAACCTGTTTGGGGTTTTGAGCGATTTTTGCGGATTTTTCGAAAAACTTTGCCAATTGCCTGCTGCTGGTAAGAACTTCCGAATCATATTCGGGAATATCATACTGGCGGACAAGCCTTTGTGCCATGTCTTTCGGCATTTCCGGCAGTTTCGATTGAATATCCTGAAGCCAGTCCTGACCTACTTTGATTGGGGGGAGATCAGGTTCGGGAAAATATCGATAATCATGGGCTTCTTCCTTGGATCGCATGGATATGGTGAGCCCTTTATCGTCCTCCCAGCCTCTGGTTTCCTGAACAATTTTCTTTCCATCTTCCAATAATTCTTTCTGGCGTTTCACTTCGAATTCCAGGGCATTTCTTACCCCCCTGAAGGAGTTCATATTTTTAATTTCCACCTTGCAACCCAACTTTTTTGAACCCATCGGCCTTAATGAAATGTTTGCATCACATCTCAAACTGCCCTCTTCCATTTTACAATCGCTTACTTCAAGCCAGGTGAGGATTTTCTTGAGGTTTACAAGATAATTATAGGCTTCTTCGGGAGAACTCATATCGGGTTCAGATACAATCTCCAACAGAGGAACTCCCGCACGGTTATAATCGAGAAGGGTGTAATCAGCAGAAGCTATGGATTTGGAATCACCCATATGCCTTGATTTTCCCGTATCTTCCTCTATATGGATACGGGTAATTCCAATTTTCCTGGGGTTGCCCTGCTCATCTGAAATTTCCAGTTCGCCCTTTATGGCCAGGGGCAGGTCATACTGGGAAATCTGATAATTTTTGGGCATATCAGGATAAAAATAATTTTTCCGGTCCAATTTAGAATAGGTGGCAATTTCACAGCCCAATGCCAACGCCGTTTTTATGTGTTTATTCAGGGCCTCCTCGTTTATAACAGGCAATGTTCCTGGCAACCCCAGGCACACCGGGCAAACCAGGCTGTTGGGAGGCGCGCCGAACCGGTTTTCGCAATTGCAGAAAAGTTTGGATTTTGTGTGAAGTTCCACGTGAACTTCCAGGCCTATGACAGTTTCGTAATCCATGATAATCTCCCGATATTTAAATTTTTCAAATAATCCTTGTGTCTCTGGTTCGTGAGCACAAATATTATTTATTGTATTATTTTTAGTTTAATACAGATGGCAGGTTTTTCCATTTTAGGTGAGTTTCCCAACCCACTTACATGGGTGGTGCAGAGATCACCACGCATCCTGCGGTTGCTCGTGATGACGGTTTGCAGCAGTTGGTTCCATACCCACTTGCCTTTTTCAAACCATTACTTTTCATTTATTGCTACATAAAATAATTCCTTGATTTTTTCTGAAAACCTTCACTTATATGCAATAAAAAAAAGCCTCCGGGGAGGCTTTTTTTTAATTATTTATTCAGTTTCTTCTTCCTCTTCTTCATCGTAAGGAATTATTGAAAAGCCGGTTACCGAGTCTTCTTCGTCCAGCCTGATTATTATCACGCCCTGGGTTGCCCGGGACATGGTGGAAACTTCATCGGCCTGCATTCGTATGACATAACCCATATTGGTGGTCAGAATGATCTCATCCTGGGGATGTATCACCCGAGCCCGGACCACGTCGCCAGTCCTTTTGTTGATTCTGGCAGCTATTACTCCATAACCATACCGGTTCTGCAGCGGAAATTCGTCCACGGGAGATCGTTTACCGATACCTTTTTCGGTAAGCATCAGAACCTGGGTTCCTTTTTCGATATAATCCATGGAAATCACTGCGTCATCATTGCGAAGTTTTATTCCCCGGACTCCTCTGGTTACCCGTCCCATGGGGCGGATCTGATCCTCGTGAAAACGGATTGCCTTTCCTTTTCTGGTAGCAATAAACAGTTCGTGGTCACCGCTGGTCTGATGAACCGAGATGAGTTCGTCATTAACATCAAGAGAAAGCGCCAGTATTCCAGAACTTAGAATATTGGAATATTCATTGAGAGCTGTCTTTTTCACATAGCCCTCCCGGGTGCACATAGTGAGAAAACTGTCTTCACTTTCAAAATCACTTACAGGAATAATGGCGGTGATCTTTTCATCCCGGTTCACACGTATAAGGTTCATAATAAATGAACCCCGTGCCTGGCGTCCCATTTCAGGTATTTCATATACCTTCAATTTAAACACCCGGGCATGGTTGGTGAAAAACAGCAGATAATGATGGGAGGTGGTTACAAAGGTATGCTCTATGAAATCTTCCTCTTTCAGTTTGGAAGAACCGATGCCCTTGCCCCCTCTTCTCTGGCTCCGATAGGTGGAAAGGGGGAACCGCTTTACATAACCCTGATGGCTTATGGTTACAAACACATCGGTTACGGGAATTAAATCCTCATCTTCAAAACTGTCCACGCTTCCCATAATCCTGCTGCGGCGGGGATCAGCATATCTTTCCCTGATATAAAGCAATTCTTCCTTGATTACCTGGTAAATTTTCCGATCGCTGGCCAGTAAATCTTCCAGATAAGCTATCTGTTTGATAAGTTCAGCATACTCAGCTTCAATCTTATCACGTTCCAGCCCGGTCAGCCTCTGCAACCGCATATCCAGAATTGCCTGGGCCTGTTTGTCGGATAACTGAAATTTTTCTATTAATTTTTTCTTGGCTTCATTGCCATCCTGGGATGCCCGGATAGTTTTTATTACTTCATCTATATTATCCAGGGCAATCTGCAAACCTTCCAATATATGTGCCCGTGCCTTGGCTTTTCTCAATTCAAACTCGGACCGGCGGCGAATTACAGAATGACGATGCAACAGATAATAATCCAGAGCCTGTTTCAGGGTCAGGGTGCGGGGAACACCGTCCACCAGCGCCAGCATATTAATGTTAAAGTTGGTCTGCAACTGGGTGTGCTTGAAAAGGTTATTCAAAATCACATTGGGTATGGTATTGCTGGTGAGTTCAATTACAATTCTCATTCCACGGCGGTCTGATTCATCCCGGATATCCCGGATTCCGGTTAATTTTTTATCCTTTACCAGTTTGGCAATCTGTTGTATTAACCGGGCCTTGTTAACCTGATAGGGAATTTCGGTAACGATTATATCGTTACGGTTCTTTTGGGGCACTACCTCGGTTACAGCCCTCATGGTTACCGAACCTTTTCCGGTTCTGAACGCCTGCTTGGCGCCTCTTCGGCCCATAATATATGCGCCGGTGGGAAAATCGGGAGCCTTGACAATTCTTAATAACTTCTCTTCAGGCTCTTCGGGGTTATCGATAATAAAAACCAGGGCATCAATTATTTCTCCCAGGTTATGGGGTGGAATATTTGTTGCCATACCCACTGCGATACCTGCTGAACCGTTTACCAGCAAGTTGGGGAATTTGGTGGGCAAGACTACTGGTTCATCCATGGAATTATCAAAATTGGGCTGGAAATCAATTGTTTCCTTATCGATGTCGTCTAATAATTCCACAGCCATGTGGGTCATTCTGGCTTCTGTATAACGCATGGCTGCCGCCGGATCTCCGTCCACAGAACCGAAGTTGCCGTGGCCTTCCACCAGCATATACCTCATGTTGAAATCCTGGGCCATACGAACCATGGCATCGTAGATGGAGCTGTCGCCATGGGGATGGTATTTTGCCATAACGTCACCCACGGTAGAGGCAGATTTCTTAAACGCCTTGCCCGGAGTCAAACCCTGGCGATACATTGAATATAATATCCGACGGTGGACGGGTTTCAAGCCATCGGCCACATCGGGAATTGCCCTGGATACGATAACGCTCATTGCGTAATCCAGGTAAGATTCCTTCATTTCCTCTTCTATTGGTGATGATAAAATTGTTTCCTTAACTTCCATATTGCATCTCCGATTGTATATTTACAGAATTGTATATAAAAAATATTGATTAAATTTTCAGAAAAAAAACCAGGCTGATCTGGACAATAACAGGAAAAGAGTTTTCGAAACAGAAAATTCCGGTTTTAAACATCCAGATTCTTGACGTCCCGGGCATATTCTATGATGAAATCCCGGCGGGGTTCCACTTTGTCTCCCATCAAACCGGTAAAGACTTCATCAGCCACCACAACGTCTTCCAGTTCGACTTTTCGCATAACCCGGCTGGAGGGGTCCATGGTGGTTTCCCATAACTGCTCGGCGTCCATTTCGCCAAGGCCTTTATAACGCTGGATAGTAACTCCGTTTCCGCCCATTTCTTCCAATAAATTATCTCTCTGCTTGTCGTTGTAGGCGTATTCAATTTTCTTGCCTTTTTTAAGCTGATAAAGAGGCGGGTTGGCAATGTAAACGTGGCCTTCCTCCACCAGCTCAGACATAAAGCGGTAAAAGAAAGTCAACAGCAGTGTACGAATGTGGGCGCCATCAACATCGGCGTCGGTCATTATTATAATTTTATCGTACCTGAGCTTTTCGAGATCAAATTCATCGGATATTCCTGTGCCCAGGGCTGTTATAAGAGTTCGTATCTCATTATTGGATAGAATCTTATCCAGGCGGGCCTTTTCCACATTAAGGATTTTACCCCTCAGGGGCAATATAGCCTGAAAATAACGATCTCTGCCCTGTTTCGCTGAGCCTCCTGCGGATTCTCCCTCTACAATGTATATTTCACTGTTTTTGGGATCCTTGCTGGAGCAATCTGCCAACTTGCCGGGTAAAGAACCCACTTCAAGGGCTCCTTTCCGGCGCACCATTTCCCTTGCCTTACGGGCAGCTTCCCGCGCCCGGGCAGCGCTTAAAGATTTATTAATAATTGAAGCGGCCTGCTGGGGGTGCTCTTCCAGGTAAATTCCCAGCATTTCATCGGTGGCCTGCTCCACAAAACTTCTGACTTCCACATTACCCAACTTGGTCTTAGTCTGGCCCTCAAACTGGGGCTCCTGAAGCTTGACGCTGAGAACTGCGGTCAACCCCTCGCGAATATCATCTCCGGAGAGGTTGGAATCGGAATCTTTCAGCAGTTTTTTTGTCCTGGCATATTTATTGACTGCCTTGGTCATGGCAGATCTGAAGCCTACCAGGTGATAACCGCCTTCCCGGGTGTTGATATTATTTGCAAAGGAAAATACCTTCTCGTCATAACCCGAGGTAAATTGCAGGGCAGCCTCCACCTCGAAGGTATCGGCAGCTTTGCTGAAATAGATGGGTTTGTCGTTAATAATATCTTTATTATGGTTAAGCAGCTCAATAAAAGAAACTATACCACCTTCATATTTGAATTCAGTCTTTTTATCTTCCTTTTTATTGTCATATTTCCGTTTATCCTCAAGAATAATGGTAAGGCCCTTGTTAAGGAATGCCAATTCCCTGAGGCGTTTTGCCAGATAATCATAATGAAACTCCGTAGTTTCCTTGAAAATTTCAGGGTCGGGTTTGAATACTACCCTGGTACCGGTCTGGTCTGTAGCGCCTGTTACCTTCAGTTTCTGGGTTACCTGGCCCTTGACAAATTTTATTTCATTAATTTTTCCATCCAGGTGAACCTCAACAGTAACCCAACTGGACAGGGCATTAACCACCGACACACCCACACCGTGAAGGCCGCCGGAAACCTTGTAGCCCTTTCCGCCAAATTTACCGCCGGCGTGAAGCACGGTCATGACCGTTTCCACAGCAGGCACTTCAGTACCGGGAACCGGCTCTATGGGAATGCCCCTGCCGTTATCCATACAGGTTATAGATTCATCCTCGTTAATGGTTACCTGAATGGTATCGCAGTAACCGGCCAGAACTTCGTCTATGCTGTTGTCCACCACTTCGAATACCAGATGGTGCAACCCGTGGTGGCCGGTGGAACCGATATACATTGCAGGCCTCTTGCGGACTGCTTCCAGGCCTTCCAGAATCTGAATATCCTCGGCAGTATAACTGTCAGACTTGAACCTTTCCATTTCCTGCAGGTTTTCTGCCTGTTCGTCTATTTTTGTATTATCCATAGGGTCTCTTCCTCTTCTCGTTGCTTTATTTAAATTTGTCTCATTTTTTGTTTTTTATACCAATAATACGCTAAAAAACATTCCCGGGTTCCAGTGTTAAAATCCGGTACGAATATTCGGCAAATTCTATGCGCCGGTAGGAATTTTTTCATTCATGAAAATTGCCTCGGCATCTTTTGCCAGCTTGTCCAATCTGTCCCTGGAATGGGCCTCCATATAAATACGAACCAGGGGCTCGGTACCCGAAGGCCGGTAAAGAACCCAGGACCCATCTTCCAGATAGAATTTATGGCCGTCGATATCGTTGTGACGGATAATATTCATACCAGCTATATTGTCAGGAATACCCCTGTTCAGTTTATCAAAAAAGCTCAGCTTGTGCTCTTCGGTACTGTGAATATCTATCCTTGTGCTGTAATAAGCGCCGAACTCGTCATACATTTCCTGTAAAAGTTCGGTAAGGGATTTTTTTTCTACAGATCGGATCTCGGTAATGAGAGCAAGTGCCAGAATTCCGTCTTTTTCCGGTATGTGCCCTTCAATGGACAGCCCTCCGCTTTCCTCGCCTCCTATAATCACATCATCCCTTAAAAGGGCGTTGCCAATATATTTAAAACCTACCGGGGTTTCAATAACCTTGCTGTCATATTTTTCTGCGATTCGATCCACCAGGTGGGTGGTGGCGACGGTCCTGGCTATGGAACCCACCAAACCCCGGTTCTTCAGGAGGTGAAGATAAATCAGGGAGATTACCTGGTTGGGGCTTATGAATACCCCGTTGGAATCAACCACACCAAAACGGTCGGCATCGCCGTCGTTGGCCAATCCCAAGTCTGCCCCTCTGGTGGTCACTTCATGAATTAATTCTCCCAGAATTTCTCCTTTGGGCTCGGGCATGGAACCGCCAAAATAGGGGTCGGGATCGGGATGAATCATCGTGAAGTCGGTTATGTCTGACAAAATCAGGGGGACATAACTGCGTCCAGTGGCATAAAGGGGATCATAAATAACTTTCAAGTTGCCCCTGGCTATGGTGCTCAAATCGATAACCTTTTTAAGGGCATCCATATAAGCTTTGGTGGGATCCATAAATTTGATCAGCCCCTGGCTTCGTCCATCTTCGAACCCCACCTTTTTAATCTCTTTTGATTCTTCCACCTTCCTTACCCAGGTTTCAATCTGGTTGGTAACCTCGGGCAGGGCGGGAGCGGCATTCTCGGGTATGAATTTTATGCCATTATATTCTGGGGGGTTATGGCTGGCGGTAAACATCAGAGCGCCGGCGGATCCCTGGTGTAAAATTGAATAGGCGGTTACCGGTGTGGGGCAGTCATTTTCGGTTAAAAACACATTGATTCCGTTCCCTGCGCATACCTGGGCAGCCCTCCGGGCAAAACGGTCAGAAAAAAAACGGGTGTCATAACCAATAACCAACCCCTGGCCGTCTTTATTGTTATCTTTCAGATAATTGCAAATACCCTGAACCACTATTTCCACGTTGGGAAAAGTGAAATTCTCACACATTATGGATCTCCATCCGTCGGTTCCAAACTTGATATTACTCATAAGTGATCCTCCTCACAGAATTGTATTTTTAGTATGTTATTATTACTGTAACTATTCATATTATTTGATATGAAAATTATTTTTGCTACTGCTTTGAAATAAATGAAAACATTATTTCGACATAATTCAAAATACAATTACTACTTAATCTCAAACCCTGTAAATCCTGCTTAAATGCAAGTTTAACAAGTATTTAACAAATACAGGCTCATAAAAATACTATTAAAACCCGGCCTGATTTCATGAAGGAAAATAATTGAAAATAATGAATAAGGATTTGCTGAAAGTTAAGCAACTTTCCGGGGTTTGATACAAATAACTGTTAACAAACAGTTAAATTCATAAACCAGGAATGATTTAATATGGATGAAATGTTGGTGCAAAATAATAACGCAATGCCTTTTCAGGATTTAAAGCCATTTACAGATGAAGAAACCAATCCCCTCCGGGGAAATATAAAAGTTGACATCGACAGCGACAGACAGCCCTCGGCTGCCTATATGAAGACGAAACGGGCTATTGACTTTCTTATGGCTCTGTTTGGTCTGATTCTTTCCTCGCCCCTCTGGCTGCTTATAATAATAGCAATCAAGCTCGATTCAAAGGGGTCGCCATTCTATTCACAGGAAAGAATTGGAAAGGACGACAGGCATTTTCAACAGTTAAAATTCCGGTCCATGGTTCAGGACGCTGAGCAGGCCACAGGAGCGGTATTGGCCAGGGAAAAGGACCCCCGCATTACCCGTGTGGGCTGGCTGTTAAGAAAAACCGCCCTGGATGAAATGCCCCAGCTGATTAATATTTTGACAGGGGATATGAGTTTTGTGGGCCCCCGTCCCGAAAGGCCGGAAATTGTGGAAAATGAGATTATAAAAGACGTACCCAATTTCAACGAGCGTCATAAAATAAGGCCGGGGCTTACCGGGCTTGCCCAGGTTTACGGCAAATACAATACATCTCCCAGAGATAAATTAAGATACGACTTGCTATATATTAAAAATTGCAACCTCTGGCTGGATGTAAAACTCTTTGTCCTGTCATTCTATATCTCCTTCAGGGGTAAATGGCAGCACCGGGGCAAAAAACTTTGATTTTTATTATACCCGATTTAAACTGGAAAAAAATGGTCGATGAAATAGTCGGCCTTTTTTCATCTTCGGCCTGCCCAATTTGCAGAGAAGAAATCAATACAACTCTTTGTTCAGCCTGTAAATCAAAATTTGAATATCTGAAACCGCCTCTTTGCAGAATTTGCGGAGACCCATTGAATACCAGCGACAAACTTTGCCCCGATTGCCGGGAAAAACCGCAGAGGTATGAAATCAGCCGATCGATAGTACTATATAAAACGGAAATAAAACAGATAATTCACGAGATAAAATTTAAAGGAAAAACAGAATTATTACTTCACTTTGAAACAATTCTGTGGAAATATTTTAAGAGAAATTCCTACCTGTTTGAAGCAGATGTGTTAACATCAGTTCCCCCTAACCTTAACAGCCCGGAAAGAAAAATCTGCCTGGCGACAGGCCTTGCAAAAATTTTGAAGGAGAAAGCAGGCTTGAATTATAAACTGGTTTTAGAAAGAAAAAGAGAAATTAAACTACAACATAAATTAAAAGGTAAAAACAGATGGGAAAACGCCAAGGACGCCTTTAAACTGAAAGATAATATGGATATAAACAATAAAAGTATATTGTTGATTGATGATATTTTTACCACCGGCGCCACAGTTTATTATTGCAGCAAAGCTTTGAAAGAAGCTGGCGCCGATAAGATTAAGGTGCTTACCCTGGCGAGGACTCCACGAAAAGAGTGAGTTCATGGGAAAAATTATTGCTTACATAGTATCGGTTCTGTTGATAACCGGAAGCATTTACCTGATATCGATGGAGTTGAAAAACTATCCCCGGCTCAAAGATTTCGGCTACCCGGCACGCCAGCTGAATATTCGCATGGCCCGGAGATTCTTCGGTGTCTTTATTCTAATGGTGGTTGCCGGAATGATTTTATGGGGTATATGGTTTTTGCCGGATCCCAGCAAAAAACTGTATATGATGCAGGTTAAATACTGGGCCGTGGTATTCGCCCTGGTGGTGGTTATGGTAGGGTTAGCCTTCTGGGACGTGGTAGATGGTGTAAATACTTTTGCCCGACATATGGAAAAAAACGCTCTCACTTCCCTTCAGGAAATAAAATGCTGGGAGAATTCCATTGAAGATCGGACAGGATGATAAAAATCAGCAGGAATCAAAAGATAATCAGAGAATCAAAATGCCTTCCAATAATGATGCTTACAAAGGAATATAGTAAAGAATACGGAATAAGTTGCCCATGTTCAAGTTTAATCTACGAAAAAAGATTTTAATTTCTTACATATTATTACTGATAATACTTACTTTCATATCATTTCAGGCTATACGCAGCCTGATGCAGTTAAGTTCCATAACCGAACAGGTTATCAAGGAAAATTACGAATCGATTTTTGCCGCCCAGTCTATTTTGAAAATTCTGGAAAGGCACCAGATCAGCCAATGGATGCTCATCGCCGGAAAGAATGAAGCTGCCAAACAGATTCTCAACGAAAACAGGGAAGAGTTTTTCAAATGGCTTGACGATGCCAAGGCCAATGCCAGCCTTCAGGGTGAGGCTGAACTGGTAAAAAAAATTGAATATTTTTATATTGAATACCTGGCTCATTACAATTGGCTGGAAAAATCACTGCAGGAAAAAAACACTGCCAATATCGAGCTTTACACTAAAACTGCCCGGTGGCAGCTGGATAAGCTTCGCCAACACACCCTCAGCCTTATTGAAATGAACCGTAAGGCCATGCTTAACTCTATTCAGCAATCTAAAAAAATATCAGAAAATTATATTAGTACGGTAATAATTATTTCAGGCCTGGGAATTTTTGTGGGTGTCGGAGTAAGCCTTCTTTTAACTCATATAATAGTAAGGCCGGTGGAAAACCTCACAACCGCAGTTTCCGAGGTGCGAAAGGGCAACCTGGACGTATCAGTGGAAACCGAATATTCCGATGAAATCGGTATATTAGCCACAGAGTTTAACAAGATGATAAAAAGGCTGAGAGAATACCAGACCCTTAACCTGGAGAAACTTATTGAAGAAAAGAAACGCACCGAAGCGGTCCTGCGTTCTGTGGGCGATTGTATGATTGTTATTGACCCTCATTACAAGATAATTATGGTTAACCCCACCGCCGAAAGGGTATTCTATCTTATTCCCGGCATAAGCCACGGCCGCGATTTCAGAGATATTTTCAAGAGCGAGGCGCTGTTCAATATTGTGGAAGATACTATTGAAAAACAGAATTTCACCCCAAAATTTACGTATCCCACTTTTGAATGGAATTACGATCGTATGACAAAACATTTTCAGGTCAAGGTTTTTCCCGTGGAAAAAGAGGACGGCGCCCGCATAGCCTACATTATTCTTCTTGAAGACGTAACCAAGTTGAAGGAACTGGATCAGATGAAGAGCGATTTTATTTCCATAGCCAGTCATGAGTTAAGAACCCCCCTTACATCAATTTTGATGAGCATTGCAATGGTTCTGGAAGGTTCCGCAGGCCCCCTGACGCCGGATCAGAAGGAATTACTGGCCGCTGCCAATGAAGACGGGGTTAGAATGCGGTATATGATGAACAACCTGCTGGATATTTCCCGGATTGAAACCGGCCGCATGGAAATGGAATTCTTCCCGGTTAGTCCTGACAGTTTACTGATAAGCGTGGTCAATTCATTCAATGCCCAGGCCCAGGCAAAAAAAATCGAACTGGTTGCCGATATTGAGAAAGAATTGCCCAATGTTTATGCCGATTATAACCGGATAATGCAGGTGCTTAACAACCTGGTGAGTAACGCCCTGCGTTATACTCCTGAAGGCGGGAAAATTACTCTGGGCGCTGCCCGGGGTGAAGATGGCCTGATTGAATTCCGAGTTGAAGATACCGGTTCAGGCATACCCAGAGATTATTTGAAAAAAGTTTTCAGAAAATTTGTCCAGGTGGAAAGCGACCCCAAAAGGGGAGGCGCCGGGCTGGGACTGGCCCTTTCCCTGGAAATAATACGAGCCCACCATGGAACCTTGTGGGTGGAAAGCGAACTGGGCAAGGGTTCCCAGTTCTATTTCACCCTTCCCGTAGCAAAGGAAGAAAATGGAGAAGACGAAATAGCAATTTAATAAACCTATGGAGGTATTTATGAGCAGAGGCAAAGCTTTAGTTATAGATGATGAAAAAAATATCAGGCTTACCCTTTCCAAATGCCTGTCCTATGTTGATATGGAAGTGGACGAGGCAATTAACGGGGAAGAAGGCCTTCAAAAAATTATAGACAATAAGTATGATCTGGTTTTTCTGGACTTGAAAATGCAGGGAATGGACGGCCTGGAAGTTCTGAAAAGAGTCAGGGAAAAAGAAATCAACGTATCGGTGGTAATAGTTACAGCTCACGGAACTGTGGATGTGGCCGTGGAAGCCATGAAGCTGGGCGCCGCTGATTTTATGCAGAAACCCTTCACTCCCAGGGAGATTCAGGATATAGTAAATAAGATTCTTTCCCGTAAAAGGCTGGCGGAAAATGAAGAAGACGATTACGGCGCTTACATTGAACTTGCCAAGGACCAGATTACCCGTAAAAAATATGAAGCTGCCCGTGAATATTTAAAGAAAGCCATCGGAAAAGACCCGGTGAAGGCTGAACCTCATAATATTCTGGGAGCCATAATGGAAATAAATGCTGAGTATGAAGAAGCCAAAAAACATTACAAGGCGGCATTGGCGTTGGAGCCGGGCTATTCCCAGGCCCAGCGTAACCTGGCCAGGGTGGTCAAGAAAATAAAAGAAAACAAGGAAAGTTAAGGGTGATTATTTGTGTTGGTAGTTATAGTGGGTAGCGGCCAGATGGGTGTTCAGGTGGCCAACCAGTTATCCAGGGAAGGAAAAAGTTTAATACTGGTGGATAAGGAAGAAAATGCCTTTGCCAATCTTTCCACTGATTTTTCCGGTTTCCGTATTGTGGGTGACGCCACCCAGATAGAAGTATTGCGCCAGGCAAAGGTGGACCAGGCAGATCTTTTACTGGTGTTGACCGGGGACGATAACATAAACCTGACCGTGGGCCAGATTGGTAAAAAGTTTTTAAAGGCGAAACACACGGTAGCCAGGGTGTTTGCCCCTGATAAGGAAAAAATATTTCACAAACTGGGGTTGGATACCATCTGCCCCACCCGGCAGGCTGTGGAAGTTTTAATGCAGAATTTCGATCAATATACGGATTCTGGCCCCCAATGATACAGACAAAATATATAAATGAAGAAACCCCCTATACCGGCGTGGAATTAATATCCCACTGGATTTTCAACAATTTTGATATTCCGGGTAACGCCATAGTCGGTTTTACAGGGCCATGTGATGTGTCCATAAACAATATGGTGGATCTGCTTGACGTAAAGAACAATGACAAAATTTACAGCCCGAGAATGCTTCATTTTATTGCAGAGTTTTTTGACCATAACCTGGAAATGATGGTTCATCGCCAGCGATTGTTCATCCATGCCCTGAAAGAAGAATTGGAAGAACAGGCAATTCCGGGCAGGCTGTTCCGTGACGGTGATGATCTTTATCATATCGGAATTGCCGGGGTCAAAAGAAAACTTACTGTTTCCATAGCAACCCGCTCTCCGGTTTCAGTTCTGATGCATACGGGTATCAACATACTAACCCAGGGCACTCCAGTACCGACCTCGGGGCTGGGAGAACTGGGCATAGAGCCGGTTTCTTTTGCCCACAAAGTTATGGATAGATTCAAAAAGGAAATGGAAAGTATTAAGCAGGCCTGCTATAAAGTAAAGGCAGTAGATTAGCCAAGCCCCCCGGCCCGGGCCTCCCGGTCCGCCAGCAAAGCCACCGGAGTCTGCTCAACCCGGGCTTTTAATTCTTTTTTAAGTTCAAACATTTCATCTCTCAGGGCAGCGGCAGTTTCAAACTCCATATTTTTAGCGGCGTCCCTCATAGCTTCTTCAATTTCCCTTATCAATTTTTCCAGCCCTTCTATAGAAAGTTTTTCCTTGTTTTCTGTCATCAAAACCTCGGAAGTTTCCGATATCCTGAGTTTGCCCAGTATATCCTTCACTGCCTTGCGGATTGTCTGGGGTTCGATGTTGTGTTCCCTGTTATATTCCAGTTGAATATGTCGGCGCCTTTGAGTTTCATCCACAGCCCTTCTTATGGATTTTGTAATTTCGTCAGCATACAGAATAACAGTTCCGCTCACATTTCTGGCCGCCCGTCCTATGGTCTGAATCAGGGAGGTTTCAGATCTCAGAAAACCTTCCTTGTCGGCATCAAGAATCGCCACCAGGGAAACCTCGGGCAAGTCCAGCCCTTCCCTTAAAAGATTAATTCCCA
The DNA here is from genome assembly GCA_964607865.1 of uncultured bacterium. Classification (GTDB taxonomy): domain Bacteria; phylum Vulcanimicrobiota; class JAJTBE01; order JAJTBE01; family CAZSLZ01; genus CAZSLZ01. Next base: position 3,101 of record CAZSLZ010000002.1, on the reverse strand, counting down.
CCAGAACGTCAAACCTGCCCAGCCGAAGGTCCCGGAGTATTTCAATTCTCTCCAGGGAGTCAATCTCGGAATGCAAATACCTGACCCGGATATTCATGGAATTGAGATAGTCGGTTAGATCTTCGGACATTTTTTTTGTAAGGGTGGTGACCAGCACCCTCTCCTTTTTTTTGGTTCTTTTTCTGATTTCACCTATCAAATCATCCACCTGGTGGGCAACAGGGCGAATTATTATTTCCGGGTCCACCAGTCCGGTAGGGCGAATCACCTGTTCCACAATCCGGGCTGAATTTTCCAGTTCGAAGGGGCCCGGGGTGGCGGAAACATAGACCACCTGATTTACTTTTGTCAGAAATTCTTCAAAAGAGAGAGGCCGGTTGTCGAAGGCCGAGGGCAGGCGAAAACCATACTCTATAAGGTTCTTTTTTCTCGATCTGTCCCCGTGCTGCATACCTCTCAACTGGGGAATTGTTACATGGGATTCATCTATAAAAGTCACAAAATCTCCGGGAAAATAATCGATAAGCGTAAAAGGGGGTTCGCCGGATTTTCGGCCGGTAAGGTGCCGGGAATAATTCTCCACACCGTTGCAGTAACCGATTTCTTTCAGAAGCTCCAGGTCGTTCCGGGTTCTCATCTCAATCCGCTGAGCTTCCAGGTACATGTCTTTTTCTTTAAAATATTTAATCTGGCCTCTCAGTTCATCCTCTATTGCGGTCAGCGCCCGGTCAAAATTGGGCAGGGTAGTAATAAAATGCTTGGCGGGAAAGATGGTTATTTCTCCTGATTTGTCCAGAACCTCCCCGGTGAGGTGGTCGAGGACCCTGACAGTATCAATTTCATCGCCAAAAAACTCCACCCGGATAATCTGGTCTTCATGGGCGGGGCAAATTTCCAGAATTTCTCCCCGTATTCGGAACTGGCCCCGTGCCGGCGTGATAGTAGTCCGGGAATACTGCATATTAATCAGCCTTTCCAGAACAAATTCCCTTTCTACCTCAGCTCCCTCTTTAAGGGATAAAACCGTCTGCTTATAGGCTTCCGGGGATCCCAGCCCATAAATACAGGAAACACTGGCAACAACAATAACATCTTTTCTTTCCAGTACAGACTGGGTGGCAGAATGGCGAAGCCGATCGATCTCCTCGTTGATAGATGAATCTTTTTCAATATATACATCAGATGTGGGAATATAGGCCTCAGGCTGGTAATAATCATAGTAACTTATAAAATATTCCACAGCATTTTCGGGAAAGAACTCCTGGAATTCGGCGCACAGTTGGGCTGCCAGGGTTTTGTTATGAGATATTATCAGGGCAGGTTTGCCAAGCTTGGAAATTACATTGGCCATGGTATAGGTTTTGCCCGAACCTGTAACCCCCAGAAGAGTCTGGTGGTGGTGCCCCTCGTCCAGACTCCGGGCCAGTTTTTCGATAGCCTCGGGCTGGTCTCCCCTGGGGGGGTATGGAGTCTTCAATTTAAACAAAGACATTTAATTCAATCCTTTTTTATAACTGTAACAATTTGCTGTGATTTTAAATTCACAGCAAGAAAAATATGGAAAATATTTTCACAGACATCTTATACTGTTTTCCAAAAGTCAGTTACATTTCCATAGCCCGTTATGTTGTTATTGCAAGCCTCGAAGAGGCATGGCAATCTCAACTTAGATCGGGTTGGTTTCCATACCCATTAACCTGTGTGGTACAGAGATCACCACGTCGCTGACGCTCCTCGTGATGACGGTTTTCGGGATTTCCAAGCATATTTATCTTGCGTCTGTGAGCAGCCGGATCTTTCGCTGTTTTTCCTGGTTACGATGCGAACAATTTATTCCCCAATTCCAAATTGGGGCGAACAATATATTCCCCCGTTCTTAATGGGGAGAGAGCGCCACGCATCCTATGGATGCTTGTGATGACGAATTCTGTGTAGATTTCATTTTTTTCTTTCAACAATCGTTGAAGTTTTTTGGAATCAGCATAAGGGGTCCTATTATGATATTTTTATGCATTTCTCCTTCCACCTTCATAAAAGCTTTAATTTGAAGGAAAAAGTTTCCAGGTTTAGAAATAAGTTTATGGATAAGTTTGTCAATAATTATGTTGGTTTTTTATTTAATTTGAAACGGAATAGATATTATGGCAGCCAAAGAACAAAGTTTTGAAGATATTCTTACAAATGCATATGCAAATTATAAGCTTGGCAATATTCAAAAAATGCTCAGGTATGCAAACAGCGCTCTGGAAGAAAGGGAAAACAGCGCTCTGGCTTTCCATTACAAGGCTCTCGCCTTTAAAGAACTGGGAAATTTCCGCAAGGCCGAGAAAACCATCGAAATTTCAATTGAACTGGAACCGGAGAATTTTCATCATCAATTTCTGCTGGGCTTGATCAATTGGGGATCCGGCGATATGGCGCTGGCGGAAAAAAACATGAAAAAAGCCATAACCTATTCCCCGGACAAACCATTATTTATGGTGGAATATGCCACCTTTTTAATTCACCGGGGCCGTTTCGAAGAAGCTCTGGATATGGCATACAAGGCAAAATCCATAGATGAAAATTGCCCCAAATTAAAACAGGTAATTGAAGGCGCCCGGAAGAAAGTTTACGACCGGAACATAGACAAGTCAGTTTATGAACCTCCCCTTCCCTTCAATGATAAAACCGCCATCCCTTATTTAAAACTGGGGGATTATTTCCTGGAAGCCCGTTTTCTGGATATAGCTGAATACCAGTATTCAAAAGCCCTGACCCTGGACAGTAATAACCTTCCGGCAAAACAGGGTTTTGCCACCGCCGCCAGTTTAAAAGAGGGCGGTTTTTACAGTTTTGCCAATAATTTTGCCAATTACTTGAGGCAACCTTATATATTAATGGCATTATTGGTGGTTTTTTATCTTATTCACCTGGCAGTGCTTAACGAACCTCTTTTGAGAGAACCCATGATAGTTGTGGGTATAGGTTTTGCCATCTTTTTAACCATGATATTCGCCGTGGGGTTGCCCAAAAAAGGCGAAGCTGAATTTGAAAAATTCAAGAAGCAGTTCAAAGTCAAGAACACCGATGAACTGGACAACAAAATTCGCCAGAGAGAA
>CAZSLZ010000001.1:31949-78458 GCA_964607865.1 uncultured bacterium | reverse complement strand
TCCGTCACATTTCCATAGTCCGTTATGTTGTCATTGCGAGCCTCGAAGAGGCGTGGCAATCTTAATTCAGATCAGGTTGGTTCTTACCCACTTACCTGGGTGGTATAGAGATCGCCACGTCGATTGTCGCTCCTCGCGATGACGAATTTTGTGAAGATTTCGTTTTTTTCTTTCACAATCGTTGAAGTTTTTTGGGAATCAGTATATTACTTAATTGTTATTATACTTTAAAAAACCTTGTCTAATATTAGGAGGTAAAATTGAAAAGGATTATTCCAATTATAACAGGCATAATTATTGTTATACTGATTGCAATTTTTGCAATCCCTGCCAGCAGAATAAAAATTCTGGGGACCCAGTTATCATATGAATATTTCCCTGAGCAGGAAAGAATCTATAAAATTACAACTCATATGAACATGGAAACAAAAATAGAAAACCCTTCGGAAGAATTGACACAGGCTTTCTCTGATAAAAAAATAGAACTGGAAATGAACCAGGATTCCATAAGGCAGGTTAAAGGCGTAAATGGTGGAATTGCCAATCTGCTGGTTACCAACCAGGTTAAGGATACCAGGGTTGTAGTGAACGGCCAGGAAATTCCCGACCCTGCCCAGTTAGACAACAAAACCACATTATCTCTTTCACTGACTCCGTCGGGAAATATTCAAAACCTGGTGGCCATAAGCCCTGAAAAACTGAAAGGCCAGGAGGAAGACCTGAAGGAAACCCTCTTATTTACCCACCAGTTTGTAAGTTTCCCTAATAAGATTTTAAGGCCGGGACAAAAATGGAACAGAGAAATTTCAGCACCACTTCAGATAGGTTTTTTAAACGTGGTATTGGAAGGAAATATGGAATATACTTTTACCGGGCTGGTAAAAAATAACGGCAGTTTATGTGCAAGAATTGATTTCATCGGTAATTTCAATTCTGATACCACAGAAGAAAACACAACAAAAATGAATGGTAAGGGTGAAACCAGAGGAAGTATCCTTTTTGATTTTTACAACGGCGAACTGATTTCGGTGGAAAATCATGCAAAACTGCAAACAGAGGTACCCCTTAAAAGGGCGGAAGAAGGTTCAGCTGAACTTGCCGACTTTAAAATTACCGGCAATACAGAAATTGATATCAAAATGGAGAAGAAAAATAACCAGGCAGAAGACAAAGGTTAGACTCAGTCTTCTTCAGTGAAATCAGGAACTTCGGGGATATCAATAAAGATATCCTCTTCGTCGTCTATAACAATATTCTCAATGCCGGTCAACTCAACGGGAGTTAACTCATCTGGTTCAGGTTCATTTTTTTCATCTTTTTGAGGCTTTACGCCTAACTCAGAATCAATTTCTTTTTGTTCACCGGGCTTTTCACTTTTTTCTTCGGGTATGGGTTCCAATTCTATATCCTGGGCAAATACAATCTCCTGCCCCTCTTCTCCGGTTTCCAACCTGGGAATATCAGAAATAACCGGTTCTTCTGCTGCAGAAACCAAAGAAGGCGCTTCCTTTTCATTTTCCAATTCTTCATTACTTACAGATATTTCTTCCTGAGGCTCTTCGCTTATAAAAACTTCTTCTTCCCGAACTTCTGGTTTCCCGATTTCTTCAACAACCTGAGTTTCTTCTATAATTTCTTCATCTTTAATTACCGGAGGCAAATCAATTTGAGAAACTTCTTCCTCAAAAGAAACATCAGTTGCTTCCCCTGGCTTCTCTGCAGCTAAATTTTCAGAAATTGGAGTAACAGGTTCCGCCTCCTTCCCTGTTTCTTCCACTTCCACTCCCCAACTTAATTCTCCATCATCATCGATGGCTGTGGAGAATATTTTCTCATCCTGGCCTTTCTCTTCAGGTTTTACAGGTTCAATCCCAGCTGTTTTAACTTTTGCTTCAGAACCAAACTCTTCCGAGTGGACATCCAGAGCCTGGAATATTGCCTCCTCATCCACCACCGACAACATTTCTGACTCTTCAGCCCCTTCTCCAAAACGGTTTTTATCTTGAGGCTGAGAAATTTCAGTAACCGTTTCTTCTGTTATTTCTTCCTCAGTAGAAACTTCCAGAAGTTCGGCGCTCTCCAGAGCCTGGGCAGTAACCACAGGCCTTCCTGTTTTCTTTATGAGTAATTCAGTATCAGACTCGGTTTTGATTTCTTCAGGCTCTCCAACAGAAGCAGATTCAATTTCAGGCGCTTTAACCAGTTCTCCAGTTAATTCAGTTTCTTCCAATTCCTCCTGTTGTACCAACTCAGAAGTTTCAATCTCTTCCTCAACTTCAGATTTTTCAACTTCCTTTTCGGTTTCTTTCATAGAGGTTTCGGTTTCTTGCAGAATTTCCGGCGCTTCTTTTTTCTCTTCTACTTCAACTTCGGAAACCGTGTCCGCAGGTTTCTTTTCCATCTCTGGTTCCGGTTTTAAAACAAGCTCTTCGGTTTCAGGTTCGTTTGCAGCAACAGGTTCCACAGTTTCCTGGGCAGCAGCATATGTTTTAAATTCTTCGGGAATTACCCGCTTTCTTTTTGTAGTTTTGGCTTTTGAAGAAAGTTTTTCCCATTCCTTTTCTTTATAGTAAGATACAATAAAGGCTTTCTGCTCTTTTTCTCTTATATCCAGAGCCTGAAATGCATTTCGTATTATTTGTGCCGCAGCATCTTCCCTGGAACTGGTTTCAGGACGGGAATAACAGAACGCTTCAATCAAATCGTTCATTGATAATTCCAGTTTTGCCCTGGAAAGCCTGGCTATAAACTCCAGGGTGTTATCCTTCAGCCATTTATCCATGGGGCCCAACCCCATTTTTTCCGGCAGTAAGTCAATAAACTGCTTCTCTAATTCCTGGCCTGGTTCAACTTCCAATAAGAACCGGGCATCCTGGGATATTTTTTCCCTGTTCAGCTTTGGTAAGGATTTTCTCCATTCTGAGAATTTCTCTTCAAAAGTATCAGCCTTTCCGGTAAAAATTGATTTTACCGCCTTCCATAGAGTAGCTTGGCGGAATTCAGTATATCTTACAAGATAATCCCTGACATCCCTGAAAATATTAATAACTCGGTCAGAAAACTGAGAAATAGAAAACTCATTAACATCAAAGCCAAAATATGCAGGAAGCTTTACCTGAAAGAAAACATCCGGACTTTCATCTCTATTGCCATTAACCCAATTGATAAAATTACCAATATTTTTCTCTTTGAAATTTTCATTCAGAACAGTAACCGGTGGCAATGTATCAAACCATTCAACAAGAGTGTTTCTGGCATCTTTCCACCGGACAGGTTTATCGGGATCGGTAACGCCGCCAAACAAAACGATAACCTGCTCTATGAATGCCTGTTCTTCTTCAAAAGTTTTTATAAACCTTATAATATAATCCTTGGGCTCTTCCACCATTTTCTTTATAGTATCATAGTCAATAGCAGCCTTTTTAAGAGAAGAACGTTTGCCTGTAAGTTGCATTTCCTTGAAATTTTCAAATATCTGTATCTGTTTATCGAAATGAGCAAAAATTGCAGCAATCAAAACCTGTAACAACCCCCGGGTTATTCCAATAGGGGGTTGCAGGAGATCTTTCACCATTTCGTTGAAAATCAGCAACAGTCGTTCAGATTTACTGCATTGAATCATTCTGCTCATCAAGGTATTCCAGGTGGCGGCAAGATGAGTCTTTTTATTGGAAAGCCCTTCAACGGAGTATTCTTCAAAATTGTCCCCGGCCCTTATTCTGGTAAGCAGGCCTTCGTCAACAAAAACTGCCTTGATAAGCATATCCACCGGTTCTTTTTTTTCTCTGTGAAGAAGTATCCGATCAGAACTTATAATAATCTTATTTATTGCCTTGCGTCTTATCTCCCGATAAACTTTCCTGTCCTGTATAGAGGCTACAGCTTCATGGCTGACTATGGGTGTATAGGGGAAATTTTCAATCATTAATGCATCTGCAAGATCGTTAATTGATTTCTCCCGCATAGCTGTGACGTTATTTCCCAGGTAAAACCAATAAAGCCTGTCGGGACGGTTGTAAAATTCTATTCTTTCATCAATTTCCCGGTTAATTTCTTCCAACCTTGATTTCACCAGCTCTTCTTCATCAGACCCGGCAACAGAAAAAGGAGGTTCATTTTTCAGCATATTCAAGGCTTTTTTTTCTGTAAGAAGAGATACAAAAGTTGCCGGCCTTACAGGAATAGCGACAATGATATTCGTGAAATCTTTCCACGGAGATGTTGCCAATAACTGCCGGGCTTCCATCAAATCTGTATCCCTGTCGGAAATTAGAACCAGCACAGCGCCGTCTCCTTTATAATGCTGTTTATCAGCCCCCAACTTTCTGGCCAGTTCATGTGGAAACCTTTCGTTTCTGAGATCTTCAATAGTAATATATCTTCTGAGAATTTTGCGGGTTGAATTTCTTTCTTTGTTATATTCAGTAGCATAAACCGGATTGAGTCTATAATACTGATTTAAAATATCTGCCACAGATAATTGCTTACTTATCTTTTCCAACTGTTTTGGTAGATAATCTTCCAGTTTTACGCTCGATTTTTTAATGGGTAATTTTATCTCCTGATTCTTACTATCAAAAACAAAACTTTTCTTTTGCACCATGTTTATTAGAACCGGATCAAACTTCTTTTCATCTTTAGCAGCCATATACAGGTTCTCAATAATGTTTCGTTTGAATGGGCGAAAATCAGGATGATTAATAATTTGCATAGTTGCTACCAGGCGAATTATCCTTCGGGCCAGGGGAATATTTCCTGAAACCATATATGCTTTCTCAACAGCTTCAAAAACATGAGCCATATTATCCGCTTCTTTAATTACCTGCTCATAATACGAGAATAAAAAGTCAGGAGTATAAACTGACAGTTTTCCCGATGCCTGATAAATGCCAAAGGTATCCAGATAGTAAAGAAAACTTCCCGGAGAATTATCTTTAAAAAATGACAACAGGTTTTTATCTTTATTACATACTTTTTCAGAAAGCAGGGGAAGAAAAATCATTGTAAATGGGTGCAGGGGGAAAGATTTAAGTAAAATTTCATTTATTAGAGTATCTTTATTCCTTTCCTTGAAAACCTTGGTTTCCATAGCATATTGGGAAATTTTTAGAAACTCTGAGTTAGTTGTCATCAAATTCAGCGTATCCATGGAGCTATGATGAATAATCTTTTTTGTCAGAAATTCAATCCATTCTTCGATTTCATAACTTGACCATATGAATTTATCGAATTCCTGTTTCAATTTGTTCCTTGCTACATCTTCAACGGTGGGCGAAATGTAATCTCCGGGGAACATTGAACCAACAGTTAACAAGTACAATAAAGATGAACTTTCAAGCTTAATATATTCTAAGATATCTTTTATTTCCTTGTATTTCTCTTTTACCTGGCCATCTTCAATACTTCTCAGTAGATCTTCTGCATCATCCAACACAATTATTAACCCATTCCAGTCTTTGCTCTCTTCGATATATTCACTCAGTTTCTCTATCAAAGCGATGGAATTTTCATATTCTTCTGGATTTATTTTTATTATATTATTAACATCCAGGGTTTTCTTTACAGCTTCCTTAATTGTCTGGTTCATATCCTCTGAAACATCAGGTATGACAACCATGAACCTTCCCATAGATTCTTTCATCTTCTTAATAGGAATATCAGGTGCATTCTTATCAAGTAATTCAATGACGGGATACTTGGAAGGATACGCCAGCATATTAATTACAGAAAGGGCAGTCTGGGATTTCCCAAACCCCGGCCTTCCTGTTAATAATATAGAACTTGATTTTCTATTTTTTACTGATTCATAAATATCTGAAATGACTTCTTTAGCAGTATTCGTAAAGAAGTATTCTTTAATTTTTTCTTTGTTATCTTCCCTATTATAAAATGTATCAGCTAACTTCAGGGGTTTCTGAATTACTGGATTTACTGAAATCAGCCCTGACATGTTGCTACTTCCAAGCATATAATCACCTGGTCTAAAAAATTTCTATCTTACTTGAATATTAAATATTAGTCAATTAGTTTCCTTTATTTGGAAAAATAAAAAGCCCCGGACCACGGTCCGGGGCTTATATTATTCAGGCTATATTCCTTAGAATTTGACTTTGAACTGAGTCATCAGCTGAAGTCCATTGAAGGAATAAGGATTGGTGAATGCACCGTTGAAGTCCTGAGCCAAGTTGTCCTTGGTGTTGTAGTAACGGACGTCAACTGCCCATTCGGTGTTTTTGCCAACTTCATAGTCGAAGCCAAGCCAGGGAGCGATTTGTCTTGTGTCAATGACATCAACGTTAGCATTGTAGCCAAAGTTGTTGAACATCGGATGATAACCGCTCAGGGTTGCCCAATCCACTCCACCGCGGAGGTTGAACTTGTCACTGAAAGCATAGCTTAATCCGAATTTCAGGACGCTTTCTTTCAGGTTGACAGTGTTCCACTGTCCCTGCAGTGTATTTACTGCAGCGTTTGAGTTTCTCTTGTGGTTGTAGTAGTCATACTGCAGGTGACCTTTTAAGGGGCTGGGATTGAATTTGTGGTCAACGCCAGCGCCCAGGTGGAATACGCTTCCTCTGGGAATTTCAGGAGCAGGAGTTCCAGGATTAGCAGCGTTGTAGAGAATCGGGAACATTGTTTCTGTGAAACCGGGTTTCAGACCAACATAGGTTCCATATATGTCCTCGATGGGAGCAGTTGCCTTAGCCTGCTGTAACCAGCCAGCTCTAACATTTAATCTGCCGTTGCCATCGTTCCATCTCAGTTCGCCACCGAATCTGGCGCCGTGTCTGTTGTTAGGGGCCAGATCTGAATCGTGGAGTTGATATCCAGCACCGAAGTAGCTCCAGGTAGGCAACTGCCAGGCCAGCCCGTTCAGGCCGTTGACAGGTGAATAAGCCAGTTGGAATGCATCATAGTAAGGATCGGTGTAGAGATATTCCAGGTCTAAGTCCAGGGTGTTCTTCTGGTTGGTCCAGCCGATTCCACCGCGGAAGTGATAACCGGTTGAGTTGAAAGCTGCCACCTTGGTAGGCTTGTAGCTTGAACCGGCGCCTTCCAATACTACTCTGATGTCGCTGGGATCGAATCTGTAGTTGAAGGACAGACCGTATGAAGTCTGTAACTGAGTTCCGATCATCTGAGCACCAGGAACGTTGTTCTGGTTCATGGGAGTGGGTGCGCCCTGTCCAGCAGGATCAACCCAGAAGCCCATTCCATAAACTGCCATTAAGGGAGCTCTTACCCAGTCAGTTCCGCGAGGCATTGTTGAAGACTCGCTGATGTGGGCAAAGTTTAACTTAATTGCATACTGGTCTTTTACTTTCCAGCCCAGGTTAGCACCAAACAGGTGAGGCATTACGTCCACTCCGGGGAATAAGCCGTTGCCGTTGATGTCGGGCATTTTGGAATACATTGCTTCCCACATCATACCGTCGGTGATAAAGTGAGTATTGCCACTTACTTTGAAACCATAGAAGGGAAGTTCTTCGTCTTCGCCTTTGTCAACATATTTCCATGTTGAAACTTTGGTTTTCTTTTCTTTTGACATATGTTCATAGTCGGTTCTGACTCTTCCATCGATTCCAGGATTAGGAACGTTGGTGAGAATGAATGAATCAAAGTTAGTTTCTTCGATTGCGCCGACAGTCAGTCTGGTGTCAGTGTTTTTGTGCTCAATCATGAACTGGTCAAAGGTCATGCGGGTCCAGGGAGTGTTGTTGGCTGCCTGGGTCTGAGCATTAATTGCATTGCCAGCGAAGGGGTTGGAAAGATAAGGAGCATTAACTCCCCAATAAGCGCCGACCATCTGGTCGCCGAGGGAGCTGAATGCTGCAAATCTGATCTTTGCATCCCAATCTTTGTTGACTTTGACTTTGACGCCAAGCCTGGCTCTTGCGGTAAGGCTGGTTCCGTTGGTCAAGGGCCTGTTGTTGAACAGATCCATTGCACCGATGGTTCCAGAGTTACCAAAAGCGGGGAAAGCAATTGCGCCGTTTGAACCCAGCACGTTCTGCCATACGCCACCGACTCTACCATCATTGTAGAGACCCTGAGTTACCAGCCTGGTTACGAAGTCACCCTCGAAGGTGATTCTTTCCAACTCGGTTACCCTCTTGTCTATTGCTGAAACGTTCTCTTCGAGATTTTTCACTCTTACTCCGAGAGCGTCCAGTTCGTCTTTCAGATTGTTTACCAAAGCTCTTAAAGCTTCTAAATCTGCTTTGCTGGCTAATTTGGCATCAGCAGCTTCCATTTTTGCTAATAAACGCTGCAGGGCCATTGCCATTTCCCATCTAGTCGCGGCTCTGTCGCCTTTGAAAGTTCCATCAGGATATCCTTCAAGGATACCTTTTGCTGCCAAGTCAGCTACTGCATCTCTTGCCCAATGTTGCTCGGGAACATCGGGAAACAGAGGAGCTGCAAAGGCAGGGGCCATCATTACGATGACCAGGGCTACTGTTAGAAACCATGAAAGTTTCTTTAACATTACCTTTTCCTCCTTAAATATATTTTGGTTATTATTTGGAGGTTTCCCTGGTATCGGTAGCCATCATTATGAGTTTCCTCGTTTTCTCATTCTAGACATTACCTTATACCGGTCTACCCCCGGGTTTAGCGCCCCGGCTTACAGGCTAACCCGCCTGTCCGGGATTGAACAGATATTTTTTACAATACCTGGCTAAACAAAATTAACATTCGACATTATAGCACAAGTTCCTTCTTTGTAAAGGGCATGTTATAAAAATATTTTTTACAACCACCCTGAAATAAGAAGAATTTACTATCTGTTCAAAACTTTAAATTCAATATTATCTCTTTTTATCCTTTTATTAATTGTTAAATAATTGTTAACGAATTTATATTTCCTGATTTCCTTCAACAACTAAAGGAATACTGAAAATACAGAAGAAAAGTACAATTAATATATTTTAATTACACCAAGAGGTACCAACATGAAAGATAAATTAAAAGTTGCGCTGGAACATGCAGAAAACCTGGGCGCAAGTTATGCCGACATCAGGTTTATCCAGAGAAATACCCAGAATTTATCAACAAAGAACGGAAAAGTCAACACCTGCTCCCAGGGGGCTTCAACTGGAATTGGAATACGAGTATTATTTCAGGGAGCCTGGGGTTTTGCAGGCACCAGCAAATGCGACCTGAAATCAATCAGGCAAATTACTGAAAGGGCAGTACAAATGGCCCGGGCATCATCCAGGGTTAAAGTCCTGGACGTTATGCTTTCAAAGGTCCCGACAGTAAGAGACACTTTTGCCACTCCATACAAAATTGATCCTTTCAAAATTCCCATTGAAGATAAAGTTCAACTGCTGCTTTCCTGCGACGAAATCATGGCTCAACAGAAAAAAATCAAGGTCCGAATCGGCAATTTTTCTGCCTTCTGCGAGGAGAAGGAATTCCTGTCAACCGAAGGTTCTGAAATTAAGCAGAAAATTTTATGGTGCGGAGCCGGGATCTCGGCAGTAGCATCAGAAGGAACTGAAAACCAGATACGATCATACCCCGCTTCTTTCGGCGGCGATTATTCAACCAGGGGTTACGAATTTGTAGAAGCCATGGAACTGGAAAAACATGCCCAGAGAATTGCAAAAGAAGCTGTGGACTTGTTAACCGCCCCTCAGTGCCCCCATAAAAAAGGAGATTTCATATTGGGAGGAAGCCAGCTGGCCCTTCAAATCCATGAATCCTGCGGGCATCCAATTGAACTGGACCGGGTTCTGGGAATGGAAGCATCTTTTGCCGGCACCAGCTTCCTCACACCGGAAAAACGGAGTGAATTCCAATATGGGTCTGAAAATGTCAATATCGTGGGGGATTCAACCTGCCCTGGCGGACTGGGAACATTCGGCTACGATGATGAAGGAGTGCCCGCCCAGAAATTCGACATTGTAAAAGAAGGTATTTTTAAAAATTATTTAATGAGTAGAGAAACTGCGGTATTATTTGAAGAAGAATCTAACGGAACCGTTCGCGCCGACGGTTGGGAGAGGATTCCCATGATAAGAATGACCAATATAAACCTGGAACCCGGCGACTGGGATATTGACGAACTCATCAAAGATACCGAGGAAGGAATTATGTTCGATACCACCCGTTCCTGGAGTATTGACCAGCAGCGCCTGAACTTCCAGTTCGGTTGCGAAATCGGCTATAAAATAAAGGACGGGGCCATCGAAGGCATATATAAAAACCCTACCTATACAGGCATTACCTACGATTTCTGGAGAGCATGCGACGCTGTTACCAACAGAGATGACTGGAAAATGTGGGGAGTGGCAAACTGTGGTAAAGGCGAACCCATGCAGGTTATGTACGTGGGCCATGGCTGCCCCACAGCCCGTTTCAGAAACGTCCAGATGGGTGTGGGTGAGTGGTAATTTTCAGTTTGTACATTTAATAAAGCAGAGGTGTAAAATGATAGGAAAAGAAAAAGCGATGAAAATACTGAAGGATACCTTGAAGAAATCGGATGCAGATAAAACCGAGTTGTTATTGATGGGACATCACCACTTTCTTACCCGATATGCCAACTCTCAGATTCATCAAAATACCTTCGAAGAAAATGCTACATTATATATAAAAGTGACCCACAACCAGAAAATCGGGGTAACCAAACTGAATAATTTCCATCCCCGCAAAATCGAAAAAGCCCTGGAAACAGCTATGGAAATAGCAAAACAACAGGAAATAATTCCCGATCTGAAAAAAATACCCCAACCTGAAAAATTCAAGAAACTCAAGTCTTTCTTTCCCCGCACCCGGGATATTTCCGCGGAAGAAAAAGCTCTGGTTATACAGGATATGATCAGCCGGGCTCATGGAGACAGGCTGTCCCTGTCCGGCGCCTTCTACACCGGCCAGAATGAACTGGCAATCTTGAATTCCCAGGGAGTTGAAGGATACTTCAATGGAACCAAAGCCAACATTGCAGTAATAGCTTCAGGCAATGATGTAAACGGTTATGCCGCAGCCTCTTCAAGAAACGTTGACGATATTGATCACATAAAACTAATAGAAGAAGCTCTGGAAGGAGCAAAAAAATATCCTGTAAAAGAACTGGAGCCTGGAGAATATCCAGTAATTCTGGATGAATATGCTGTAAGCGAACTGGTTATGTACCTGGCAGAGATGGCATTTGAAATAAACTCCGCCGAAGAAGGCAAAAGTTTTGTTCCTCATTATGTCAACGAAAAACTGTTTCCCGAACAGGTTTCAATTTATGACGATGCTTTGGATCCTCACACCTTTTCTATGCCTTTCGATTACGAAGGGGTAGCTAAAAAGCGTGTTGATTTCATAAAAAAAGGCGTAATTACCGGGGATTTGGCATACAATAATTACATGGCCCAGAAACAGGGTATAGAATCCACAGGCCACGGGCTTCCGCCGGGCAATGGAATTTCAAACAGCGCCAGCTTTCACCTTATAATGGAACCCGGCAAAGCAAGCCAGGAGGAACTGTTTGAAAAAATGGGAACCGGGCTCTATGTAAAAAGATTTCATTACCTTACCACGGTTCATCCCCTGAAAACCATCCTGTCAGGAATGACCAGGGACGGTTTCTTCTGGGTGGAAAACGGAAAAATTACCCACCGGGTTCACAATATGCGTTTTACCCAATCTATAATTGAAGCTTTAAAATCAGTTAAAGAAGCAGCCCAGGACAGAAAGCTCATCTGGTTCCGGGATTTTTCTGTTAATTTCCCCATAACCACAATTATCCCCAAATTATTCATTGAGAAATTCAATTTTACCGGCCGAACCGAATTCTGATACATGAAAAACAATTTTTTTACAGGCATTAAAAATGCATTTTTGAATATCGGTTTTGCCCTGAAAATAAAAATTAGAGAACTTTTCATTTTTGGTAAAAATAAATGGTGGTGGAAACTATTTCTGCCATCTTTTTTTATATATTCCGTTTCAAGCCCTTACCGGATTGCAAAAAAAGAAGCAGAAAATTATCCAGAATATAAATTTGATAATTTCAGCTATGGTGATACCCCTCCCTTGGCCATCTCAAAAATATTGCAAAATATTGACTATAAAAATTATTCACAGATTTTCGATCTGGGCAGCGGTAAAGGCACTGCAGCCATAAGCTTTTACTTTCTTTCCAAGCTTCCGGTTACCGGAATTGAGCTTTTACCTGGCTACATAATACAAAGTAACCGGTTGAAAGAAATAACCGGCGCCACAGAAGTTAATTTTATAAATAAGGACTTGAAAAATATGGATTTTTCAAGAAAAGCCATCTATTACTGCGCATCCACAGCTTTCGAAGACGGGCTTATGCACGATCTGACAGAAAACCTGAAACAACTTCCCGGGGATTCTATTATAACAATTGTACATAACCCCTTACCCGAGGACTGGTTTGAACTTTTTCACAAAGAAAGGATGCAGTTTACCTGGGGTTATGATACAGTTTTTTTTTATCGGCGAACTTTTCCTGATGAATGATTGGTTATCTTATCTTAATAATTAATGGAAAAACATTACAAGGAATAACCAGTTTTTTAAAGAATTTTTATGCGATTGTATTAAGGAGGAAAAGGATATGGACAATACTGTTTCTGAACAGGTTAACAGCGAAAACACCAACCAGGAAAAAATTGATAAGATAAAATCAATTCACAACGAAGCCAATGATTCTATAAAATATTTTGAATATGGGGAAGCGCTGGAGAAATTGCAGGAAGCTGAGATCTTAATGGAGGAGCTCACTGATTCTCCTGAAGTATATAGAAATTTAAAACTGAAGAACCTGGATCTCGCCGGGCATATTCAGCAGATAACCGGAAAATGGACCCAGGCCCTGAGAATATATAAATCTATGCTGGATCTGCAGGAGTTTGTTGAGAATAAGCGCCCCATAGTTACAGCGTATCTGGGTAAGGGTGAAATACTCAGTAACCGGGGCAGTTATATGGCAGCCCTGGACAATATGAAAGAAGGGCTCATTCTGTCAGAAAAAACCGGAGATCCCCTCTATATAGCCAGGTGTTATATTTCCCTGGGTGGTTTGTATTCCAGCATGGGAGAGTTCGAAACCGGAAAACGGCTACTGGAAAAAGCAAAAACTATTATTAATGAACATAAGGATATGGAAGGCATGGAGTTTGTCCAGGCCTCTGAGAACAACCAGCTGGGCTTAAAATTCTTCCGTAACAAGGAATTTGAAAAAGCAAGGGAGCAATTCCAGACCACTATAGAAATTATGGAAACCTATCCTTACTCCTTTGAAAGAGCGGAAGCCCTGAGATATATCGGAATTGTAAACAGCATTCAGAGCGAATATAAAGCTGCCCTGGAACATCATTCGGAAGCTCTCTGGATTTATCAATATTCAGGTTACAAACTGGGCCAGGCAAAAATTTACAACAGCCTGGGGCAGGCCTGCCTTTCTATTTCCCGCTTGAATGAAGCTGTCCATTTCATGGAAAAAGCTGAGAGCGTTTGCCGGATAATGGAGGCCGATGCCATATCCGCCACCCTGTATGGCAAATTGGGGAAAGTCTATATGATGAAGGAAGAATATGACAAGGCAGAACGATTCTTCACCCGTGACGTGGATATGTGCAAGAAGTTCGAAAATTACCGGGCCATGGCTTTCGCAACTGCCAACCTTGGCGAATGCAGCATTTATCTGGGCAAAAACAAACAGGCTATTGATTATCTAAAACAAAGCATTGAACTTTTCAGAAAGAAAGGCGACAAACCGAACCAGCAGAGGGTTGGTTTGTTACTGGTCAAAGCCCATATTAACGATGGTAAACTGGATGATGCCAGCAGAAAACTGGAAGAGTTATCGGAAATGATCAACACCAGGGAAATTTCTTCGGAAGCCGGCGTATATTTAATGCTGGATGCCATAATAGAGCGCCACAACAAGGACTGGGAAAAAGCCAGCCAATATTTCACCCGCGCTATTGAAGTATTGAAAACCAAAAAGGATCGGTTCCAACTGGCGGAAGCCTATTATGAATTCGGCCTGCTCAGCCTGGGTTTAAAGGACAAGGACGGCGCCCTGGCCAAATTCAAGGAAGCTTTCCGTATTGCCCGTGACCTGAACCTGCAAAAACAGAGAGCCCGTTATTTCAGTATGATTGAAAGAATAGACGAACGGGAAATTGTAAAAATGATTATGGAAGAACTGGATAAATAGAAAAAGCCCCTCCGGGGGCTTTTTCAGTTAACAGGAAAACTGATGCTCAGTTAAGGAAAGACAAAACTGCGACAGCACACCCACCCTGCCATACCCGTGGCGTGCTCTCCCAATTAAGAATTGGGGAATCCCATTTAGAATGGGCAAACACGTTGTTCGCATTATAGTTTTTTTAGCCGGCAAAAATTCAGTCGCTCACGGAAGCAAGGTAAGTGGGTTAAGAAAAACCCCTTGAGCGTCGTCATCGCGAGGAGTGCCAGCGACGTGGCGATCTCTGTCCACTCAGGCATGTGGGTTGAGAAAAAACAAGATCTAAATTGAGATTGCCACGGTTTCTGTGTTGAATTTGTATGAGAGAATTTTATAAATGAGTTTAGCAGCTAGAAAATCGGGGGCAGGATTTTCAGCTGGGCATAATTCCACTACATCAAAACCTACCAGTTTTTTCTTCTGGCACAGGGTTTTGAGCAATTTCAAAACATCATACCACAGGAGCCCGCCGGGTTCAGGAGTACCCGTGGAAGGCATAATTGAAGGGTCAAAAACATCCAGGTCGATTGTGGCATAAACATTCTCTGAGAGTTCATCGACAACTGAATTTATCCAGTCGGAATTATTTTGAATCCGATGGGCAAAGAACATTTTATCCTTATTGATATTTTCCAGTTCGCTGACATCCATACTGCGGATTCCTACAGAAACGATATTGGGCACATACTGGCTGGCCTGATACATTGCGCAGGCATGGCTGTAAGGGTCATCCATGTAAGAACTGCGATAATCAGCGTGGGCATCCAGGTGTAATACCGATAAATTATCAATTTTTTGGGAAAAAGCCCGGACGGGGGCCACCGATACGGTATGCTCCCCGCCCAGAGTTATGACAAATTTATTATCATCTAACAATTCCGCCACTTTCAAACTCACCTTTTCAATTAAAAGGTCAGCCTGAACCGCCGTGACAAAATCGGCGGTATGAATCCCTTTTTTATAAACCTGGCTATTGGTTTCGATATCATAAACCTCAAGATTTTTCGAGGCGTTGATTATCGCCCTGGGGCCTTTATCAGACCCCCAGACCCAGGAGCTGGTTTTTTCAAAGGGTACCGGCAGAATTACAATATTCGATTTTTCATAACCCGAGTATTCTTCGGGTATTCCAAGAAAATTGTCGGGTATCATGTATTAATCCAGAACCTTTGCCAATTCTTTGGCGTTTCTGTGTTTCCAGGTCTGTTTATGGAAAGCATAACTGGCAAGAAGAGGCAAAGCAAGGGTAGCTTCCGAGAATACCATCTGCTCCATCTCGTTGGTTACCTTACCCCAGGAGTGGGCTTCCTGTAAGGTAGAACCGGAAAGCCCGCCGTCCCGCTCGTCAGCAACGGTAATCTGTATGGCGTATTCATGCATCCCGGTGTCTTTACCCAGAATTTCCGCTGCCACAGTTATATCCTGGGCAAAGTTCTTGGGGGTTCCTCCTCCCAGCATTAACAAACCTGTTCTGGGAGACTCAATTTTTACTCTGGTTAATTCCAGAAAATCTTTAACCGAATCTATGGAAACCTTTGGTTGATCTTTCCTGTTCCATTGATGATATACAAGGCCGAAACCAGCGCTGCAATCAGAAAAAGCAGGGACAAAGATTGGAACATTCTTCTTGTAAGCCAGGTGCACCACAGATTCAGCTTTGGGTCCTTTTGCTTCAAGATATTTGCCCATTTCTTTTATGAACTCTCTGGATGAATAAGGCCTGGGATCTAAGCTGTCTGCAATTTCAGCGATGGTAAAATCACAAATTCTTAATTCCTCTTCACTTATGTAAGTATCGTAGATACGATCAATCTGTTTTTTCATTAAAACATCATCGTTGGCTTTGGGATGCCCCTTGTAATGCCTGAAACCCAGGGCTTCAAAGAAATCCTGATCAACAATCAGGGCGCCTGTGGAAACGATGGCATCTATCATGTTACAATTGATCATATCGTACACGATTTTCTTTAAACCGGCGCTGAACAGAGAACCAGCCATACATAGAATAATGGAGCAATCTTTATCTGCCAGCATTTTGTCATAGATTTTCGCTGCGTTTGACAGGTTTCTGGCCTGAAAAGCCATGTTTTCAAATTGCTCCATCATGTTAACCGCGTTAAATGAGCTCATGTCGAAATGGGCTATTTGCTCTTTGAGAATTTCTTCCTTTCGCATAAGAACCACTCTCCTTTAATAAATTAGTGTAAATTAAATTACCCTTTACCCGGAAAAAAACTTTTACATTCTATTACCATGGTTATGGGAAAAAATTAATTTTTAGTGGAGTAACATACCTCTTTTAAGAATGAAAATCCTTTTAAAATTAACGAATTCAGAAAAAAATTTTTTTCAATTATATTTTTCAATGTTCCTGTATAAAACAAGTTCAATTATTCCCGGGTATAATGTAATTCTGGGAATAATTTTTAGAAGAAATTCCTTCAAAAAAAAGGCATAAATTACGGTTTTATCGAAACAGTTAAAAGCCTTTACAATATTATTACTATATTCTGGCCAACCTCCGGTTAAGTTTGAAGAAATTTTTGGCCCGGCTGTAAATTATTATCATAGGGGGCTTGAATGGTAAGTGTTATGAAAAAACCGGCAGAAAAATTTGACAATGAAAAGAAGGAACTGATAAAGGAGCATATTAACCTGGTAAGGATAATTGCTTCCAAAATGTCCATGTTTCTCCCCAATCATATCGATACCGAAGATCTTATTCACGAGGGATTACTGGGCCTGATGGATGCTGCCAAAAAATTCGACAACCGGGAAGGTGTAAATTTTTCTTCCTATGCTTCTATCCGTATTAAAGGCGCTATACTTGACTCCCTGCGTTCCATGGATTGGGTTCCCCGGCGCATCCGAAAAATTTCCAAGACCATCGAAAAGGTACGTCAGGAACTTCGCCAGGATTTGCTTCGCGAACCCACCATGAACGAAATTTCCCAGGCTATGGAAACCCCGGTAAGCACCCTTAACAAGGTAGTTCAAGATGTGGAACAGTCTCAAATGTATTCATTCGAAGATTTACAGACCTTCACCAGCCGGTATTATGCTCCCGAGGACAAGGCCTCATCGGTTACAGGTAACGATTCAGAACGGGATTTCGCCCGGGCTGAGATAAAAGTTCAATTAAAAGAAGCTATCGCTGAGCTGGGTGACCGTGAAAAGCTGATTTTATCACTATATTATATTGAAGATCTGACTTTAAAAGAAATCAAGCACGTCCTGAATATTTCCGAGGCCCGTATAAGCCAGATTCATTCGGGTATTCTTAAAAAACTCAAGGCCCATCTCACCGGAGAACCAGCCAAACCAAAAAAACAGGGCACTGGAGTTTCCTCCTGACCCTGCCTTAAATATTAAAGAAAAATTTAAATTTACAGTTCCATTGTACCTTCTTGTCGGTAAGCATCGGCATCGGCATTCAGCCTTTTATCTCTTTCCCTGTTGATAATCCGGGCCTGGTGTATCAATTCCAGCCCCTGTTTTATGAAACCAAGCCCATTATCCAGATGGGATTCGTTCTTGTCTTCCAGGTAATCGAGCAGGGTATCCACACCGTCGTTGATTTTCTCCACTCCCTGGAAACCCACTTCCAGTTCAGCTTCAAAATCATCCATTATTTCTTCATCAATCTCCACTTCTTTAATTTCTTCTTCTCTCTGTCCGAGTTTTGCCTGCATTCCCACAGCGAAATCTTCGAAATCATTTTCAGACCACTCGCCATTTCTTAACTTGTTTACAGCATCTTCGAATTTATAATACAAATCCATTACCTTCTCCACAGCAGCCATCTCCATGGAATAAGCCAGTTTGGGCAAGGTGGCTCCACAGGATTGGCAGTAATTTTCATCAGGGTTATTCTGGGCACCGCAACGCATACATAAAATCATATAAGGTCCTCCTGAATATATGTTATTGGGATTTTCCCTGCAAGTTAACCATTTCCTTCTAAAAAAGATTTATCATCTGCTGTTTTTCCTTTTGCTTTTTTCTTTCTGCCCCTGGAATAAAGAAAATATGCCAGGATAAAAAAGAAAACCGGCCCGCCCAGAAGTTTCAATTCATAAAGTAATACATTTTTTGTTTCCGGCGGGGGTATTATAGCCATAGCTATGGCAAAAACAGTGGTTAAAATGCCAATGTATCCCAGTATGGCCGGGGTTTTCATTATTATTTCACCGTCTTTTTTTCTTAAAATCAGAAAATCAATAAACATATATACATAGGGTATGAAATAGAGAATCACTGTTGCCCCCAGCAATAACATATATGATTCCTTCACTTTTGAACCCACTGCCGCCATTATAATAAAAAGAGAAGAGAAAATTCCCTGGGCAAGAAGGGCATTTACAGGGGTTCCCCACCTGGGGTGGATTCTGGCGAACCATTCAGGCAGATAATTATCGATACCTATGGTAAATGGGATTCTGGCGGTACCCGCCAGCCAGGCTCCGCAACCGCCTAAGCCCCCAATTGTAAGAAAAAGGGCAATCACCGGCCCCATCCATACCAGGTTAACCTTTTCGGCAACCCGGGCAATAACCTGAACTATTCCGCTTATAACATTTATTTCATTGGCAGGCAGAGCGACCATAAGCGCCAAGGTGCTAAAAATATAAATCAGGACGATGGCAATGCCCGATATAAATATTGCTCTGGGAATATTCTTCCCTGGTTCGTCGATCTCTTCCCCCATACATCCCTGCAATTCCATACCTGCAAAACTGAAACATAAATTGGAAAACACTGCCCACACTGTCAGATCTTTGAAGTCAGGCATAATATTCTGAGAGAAATCCTGTGCAATTCCGAACTTTTTCCAGGCAATCCCCGCAAGAATAATCAGCACCAGGGCAGTAATCCAGGTTCCTGCCGAGCCTATGTTCTGAAGCCATTTTCCCGTTTTTAAACCCACAATATTGCTGATTATTGCAATCCACAAAAGAACCAGAGAGAATATGGCAAAATACAGGCTGTTAGTTTCCAGATGCAGGAACCGGGCGCCCCCCACATAAAGAAAGATTCCCGACAAAAAAATTAACAGGTTGGGATAATATATGATATTATTGACCCAGTAGAAAAAGCCACAGATAAACCCATTGAAATCTCCGCAGGCTTCCCTGGTCCAGGGATATATGCCCCCTTCTCTGGGCCGGTGAGAAGCAAGGTCCATAACCACCAGCGCCGATGGAATAAAGAATACCAGCATTGCCAGAAGCCAGAGGATGATTGAACCCGGGCCAATGGAAGCTGCATTGGCAGTCCATCTCAAACCCACAATGGCAACTATATTCAACAATATGAGGTCAAAAAGCCCCAGGGCTTTTTTAAGTTTATTTTTGTTCGAATCGTTCATACTTTTTAATTTATTAATGACTGGGAATCTCCTTTTTCTAATTTTTTTCCATAAATTTACATTTTTTTTACATTTTTTTTATGTTCAGCCAATGACAAATCATTATTTTTATTGTATAATGTTTATCAAGTTATCGGTTCATTGAATATTTACGGGGAGATGAAAGCATGAAATTTGCCTCAATCGGTCAAAAGCTTGACAATTTTATAGGAAAATCGACGCAGACCTGGCGGGGCAGCCAGGCAAAGAAGACCATCGATAATGTTATGGAAAAAGCCAAAAACGCTGCCGGCGAAGCGAAAGATTCTGTATCGATTTCCACTACAGAGGCCAGAAGCAATTTAAAACAGAATATGGCAACCATCAAACAGGAAGAACCGGGCTTTTTAAAACGGGCCTGGAACGTGGGCATGAGCGGCGGTTTAGTAGGCATGGCTCGTAAGAGCCCAGAAGAATTTAAAGCCCAGAAATCCTCATCACTTCCTCCACCACCCCATGCCAAAGCAGCCACCCCACCTCCACTTCCTGCAGAAAAACAGGTTGAGCAAGTTGAAGGATGGAATATAGCCCAGTAAAAAATTAAATAACAGAGTAATAGTTGCAGAACCCGATGATTTCATCGGGTTCTGAGTTATATGGTTAAAAAAATGGATGAGTTTTTTGATAACATTCTGAAAATTCTATATGTGGACGACAGGGAAGAGAATTTCTGGATTTTCAAAACAAAATTGTTGAAACATTCTTCTTCCTTCAAGATAGCCTGGCGTAAAACCCCGGTTGAAGTTTTTGAAACTTTGGAGACCGATGTATTTGATTGCGTAATAACTGATTTTAACCTGGGGGGAAACTTTGATGGAATCGATTTAATCCGCGAATTGAAGCAGATCTGCCCTGAAACACCAGTAATTATGATAACTTCTGAGACCGATCCTTATCTGGAAGCAAGAGCGCTTAGGGCAGGTGTTGATGATTTCTTTCACAGAAAAGCAGGTATTTCATCTTTTAAGCGTATCATTCACACAATAATAAACCACATTAAAAAGAACCTTGCTGATAAACAAAGGCGATATTACCAATCATTATTCCGGCATGCCATTGATTCGAACCCGGTGGCAACTTTTATTGTTGATGAAAATAAAAATATACTCTGCTGGAACAGAGCGTGTATCTTTCTCACCCGAAAAAACCTTGATGAAATGTCAGAACATTATGAAAACCTTGATACATTTCGCCCTATTGGCGATGCTCCCGATATTAAAGGCCTGATCGACCAGACCCTTGAAGGCAGAAAAGATGTGGCAGGTTTTGCCCAAGGTTATTATTTGCTTCCTGGAGCAGTTAAAAAATATCTATTGATAAATTTTGCGCCCCTCAAAAACAATAAGGGAAAACTTGAAGCTCTGCTTGTAACTATCGAAGACCTGACTCAAATTGTTCAAACAAAAGAAAAACTTGCCCAGAAAAACCAGCAATTGATAAAATTGATAAACCATTCTCCCTTACCCATTTATATCCATCAGGATAATACCTTTAAACTTTTCAATAAGCGATTAAGCGAGGTTACCGGTTATTCCGAAGAAGAACTGGCCAGTATCCATATCTGGAAGTTGGTTCATCCTGATTACCGGCAAAAATTGCAGAAGAACGCCAGCGACAGGCTTAAGAACCAGGAAGTACCCCTGAAATATGATTTTGTTGCCGTCAAAAAGGATGGTACTCCCTTTAAAGTTCGGGGATATTTTACCCTGGTTATCTATGAAAACCAGCCAGCAGTTCTGGGGCAGATTGTGGAAGAAACCGACTGATATTCCATAAGAACCGATTAATCGAAACGGATTCCTGCCCTTTTGAAATAACGAACATCCGAGATGATATCCCTGATGATCTGGGGTGATACCATTCCCTGTTCAACCAGTTTCAGCAATGATTGGTCCATGGTTTGCATTCCCTGGCTTTTACCTGTCTGAATCATCGAGGGGATTTGAGAAAGTTTCCCTTCCCTTATTATGGAAGCCATGCCTGTGGAGCTGATAAGTACTTCATAGGCACCCACACGGCCCCGGCCGTCAATTTTGGGAATTAATCGCTGGGAAATAATACCCACCAGTGATTCTGAAAGCATTATTTTGATTATATTCTGTTCCTTGTCGGGAAAGAAATTAATGATTCTTTCGATTGCCTTTGTGGTATCTATGGTTTGAATAGCTGCAATAACCAGGTGCCCTGTTTCAGCAATTTTCAGCACCTGTTTCACATCACTTTTGTTCCATAAGTCACTGATCATGATTATGTCCGGGTCTTCTCTCACCACGTTCCACAGAGCTACATTGAAAGAATCTACATCTTTGCCAACTTCTCTTTGTGAAACCAGGCAGTTATTACTATTTATAATATATTCTATGGGCCTTTCCAGGGTAATAATTCTCAGCTTCCGGGTATTGTTGATGGTGTTGAGCAAAGAAGCTATAGTGGTGGATTTACCACTTCCGCTGGGGCCAGATACCAGGATCAAACCCTTTCTTTGTTTTATAAGGGAAGTAACCACCTGGGGCAGGCCCAGCTGTTTTAATGTGGGTATTTGTGTGGGGATCATATGGAAGACGGCTCCCACCCCCCAGTGATGTTTAAAATAATTAATCCGGAACCGGGCTTTATCAAAATAATCATAGGAAAAATCCACTTCACCGTTTTCTTCCAGAAGGTTTCTCTGTTCCTCATTTAAAATTGGAAGAAGTAAATTGTTTGTAGTTTCTTCATCCAGATCGGGTAATTCCATCTGGAGAATTTCTCCATGAATTCTTAATGATGGAATAGCCCCCACGCCCACATGCATATCGGTGGCGTTTTCCCTTACCACGGTTTCAAGTAATTGATCCAGGTTTATTTTTGGTTTTATACTTACATTAGAAAGAGCGAAACGGTCTTCTTTTTCCGATTTCTTGTCTTTTGGCGCAGTTTCGGGCTGAGATTCAGTTTTCGGTTCAAGTAATTCTTCAGAAGCGCTTAGCCTGCCGGTATCTGTTGCTTTTACTTCTTCCAGTTTGACCGGAGGCTTCTCTATTTCTTCTGTTTTGATGATTGGTTTGACCGGAGTCTTGGCAACAGGATGCGAGAATTTATCCATCCGGGGCAAAAAACCAGAATCATTTTTCAGTGAAACCTGGGGGCCCTTTTCCCGGGTCCCCATCAGGAAAGTGGAATCATCCTTTCCTGTAAGTACGGTACGCTTGTTCTCTTTCTTTATTGTCCGGTTTTTCGAAGGCAGGGATTTTCTGGGCAGAAACTTCTGCTGGTTCGATAACAGGTTTTTTTTAGAAAGCATACTGCTTTTGCGTTTTAAAGTTTTTCCGCCTGTGTCTTTGTGCTCATCCTCCGTATTTGGCTTGGGCCTGTGCGCCGTGGGTTTTGCCGGGCTCGCCGAAGGAGCGGCAGGTTTGGTCTGCTTTTTTTGCAGGTTGGAAGTATCGGGCTTCCTGGGCGGGGGTGGATCCTGTCCCGAAAGCGCATATAAGAATGATTGAAAATCGTTGCCCTTATTGCGTTGGTTGCCATGGGAATTCGACATTATGAGCCCCCCATTTTTTGCTTGATACGATTATGATCGATGGAATATTCGTAAACTGTTTCTGCGGAAAGTACCCCATCTTCAAACAGTTTTACAAGATAATCATCCATGGAAACCATTCCCACATTTTTGCTGGTCTGAATTATAGATAGAATTTGATGGGGTTTGAATTCTCGTATCATATTGGCTATGGGGGGGCAGTTAATGAGAATTTCTACCGCGGGAATACGTCCCCATCCGTCCAGGCGGGGCACCAATTGTTGAGAAATAATGGCGCGGATAAATTCAGCCAGAACCACCCTGACCGAGTTCTGCCTCTGAGAAGGAAAAAACTCTACCAGTCGTTCAATAGCTTTCGAAGTTGTGGGAGTGTGCATGGTGGTATAAACCAGCTGGCCGGTGCTGGCTGCTGTAAGCGCCAATTCCACCGTTTCCTGATTTCTTAATTCTCCGACCATGATAATATCCGGGTCCTGCCTCAGGGAAGTTTTCAATGCTTCATAAAAATTATTGGTATGAAGCCTTACCTGGCGTTGGTGAAGTATGGATAACTTGTTGGGATGAACAAATTCTATAGGATCTTCTATGGTAATTATGTGCTTATACTGCACCTCGTTGGTAAGATCTATCAGGGCGGAAATGGTGGTGGATTTCCCACTTCCTGTGGGGCCGGTTATAATGATTAACCCATGATCAAAATTTATCAGCCCTTCCAGTGAAGTAGGCAGGTTCAAGTCCTTCAGGGTAGGAATTTCTCTGGGAATAACCCTGAATACACCGTCGAGCCCCCGTTTCTGATAGAAAAGATTACAGCGAAACCTCTGGATATAACCCGCGTGGGGAATCTCGTAAGCAATATCCAGGCTTTTACTCTCATCAAGAATTCTCAGTTGTTCTTCGTCCAGCATATCCTTCAACAGTATCGATGTTTCTTCCCTGGTAAGAATATTCCTCACCAGGTGAACCAGTTCGCCGTTCATCCTCATCATTGGAGGAGAATCAGGGCTGATATGCAGATCAGACCCTCCACGTTCTACAACTTCTTTTAAATATTGAATTATTTTTTGCACAGAAATTCCATCCTCAAGTTAAAGCCACAATATACATATTTTTATTCGCCGACAGTGTTTCAGTTCCTTGTGAGATAGAAAGGGAATAATACTTTTTAGAAAGGTAATTTCCTGAATTTGTTGAACATCTTTCCAAGTCAGCTTACTTCAAGGAGTGGAAAATGAACATTAACCTGGCAAATCAGATTCTGTGGTTCGGAGGCATTTTTGCTACAATAACAGGCCTTATATGGGTCATCTGGCAGATGTCGCAAAAAAGCCCTCAGGTTTCTAAGGAATCCAAAGAATATATATATCAGAAAAAATATTTCGCAGTAACCGGAATTTTAATACTGATTCCAGTAGTAATAATCCTTTTTTTTTCTGGCCTGGTAAAAGCTGATACTACTGCCAGGGGAACTCTGTTCTCACTCATGTTTGGAATACTGGCACCTGCCTTGCTTTCAGGTATGGAAAGCATGATCTTCAAAAAGAAATCAAACAGGGAAAAAATTTCTCTTACCGTCTTCGCCGCTCTCCCCCTGCTGGCAATCGGCTTTACAATAATGTTTATTGGCGGTGTTGTTAATTTTTACGGCATAAATGCCGATCAACTCTGGCTGGGGCTTATCCTGGGAAACGCCCTGGGAATATTCTTGCTCAGGTTGGCTTCTCATTTTGTTAATTATCCCAGATATGAAATTTCTGCAATTAAATTGGAAGCTCTGTTTCTAACCCTGGATGCTTCAATAATATCGGTGCTCATGGCTTCATACCATTTCAAGGAAAGTATTCACGCATATCTGCCCGGCCTTATTCTCGTAGCGCTCTTTTTCTCTATTCTTATTTGCACTATTTTATTCTCATACCGGCCGGAAAAAAATGTAATGGAAATTCTGCCGGGCCAGTTTGCAATCTTCCTTTTGCTTTTCATTCTTATATCCGTTTTTCTCATAATAAAATTAAATATCGATTTTTCCTATAGTTATCCACTTATTGCAGGCGCTATTTCATCTATTATTTTTGTAATTATCCTCTACAGCTCAGCAACTAACGTGAAGGGCATAGATCTTTCTACCGGAACCCTGGCGACCTTGATGCTGATAGGTGGTATCTGGTTCTCCTACAAATGGAACCTGGGCTTTGGAATTACCATGTATGCAGTGGGCTTGCTTTCCGTGGTTATGCTGTTAATTCCACACAACTCCATGGAAAATTTTCTGGAATTCGTTAATACAGAAAAGACTGATTCTCCCATTACCGGCGCCGGGGATCCCCTTCTGACCGGAGATGTCCAGGACAATCAGGAAATTGAAGCAACCGGCGAAGAAGGTCAGAAAGAGCCCGATGAAAAGAACCCCGCCCTGGAAGATACCTGGGCCACCCTCTTTTTAAGGGGTATTTCCCTTGCCGGGCTGACCGTGGTCCTGGTTTCCATGTTCAGAATTTTCATACAACGTACCGACTCCCTTGGTTTTAATATCAACATTGTGGACGGCGACAACATTGTTGCACTCTTGCTGGGAGTTTTCATTTCCCTCTGCTTTGAAGGGTTCAACCTTTCAGGAAGCAATATATTTAAAAAGCAGCTTGAAGGAGGCGCCAAAAAAGCTGCCTCATTGTTTGCAATAATAATTGTAACTGCAGTTGCCATAATATTTTCAATTATTATTTTCTTCAGAATACAGGGTATGGGCAGTTTTCTGCTGGGACTTTCAATTCCAGCCCTGCTGGGTTTATACACTTTCTTTTCCCAGAAAATCAACAAGGGCTTATATAAGGCATCTTTATCCATGCTATGGCTGGCAGCCGGCGCTTACGCAAACTTCCTCATAATTTATGAGGAGGTACCTAACCAACTGACCCGTTCCACCAAACAGGAAATAGTCATAGGAATGATATTCCTGGTGATTTTAGCTTATTTTATCTCTCATAATCAGAATAAAACAGAGAAGAAAGAAATTAAGGAACCATTAACAGAAAAGACCCCCAGAAAAAGTAACACCACTAATAATAATCAATAAATGAAATGGTGTATTAACAGGTGACAATCCCCAATAAACTTGACAATAGATACATAATTGATACTTTAATAAAAAAAGGTAGAAATTACCGGCTTTTTACTGCTACCGACATTCAAAACCCCGATAGCAAAATCCTGATTCATGAAATTATTGAAACCTCACCCAATCCCACCAATTACAAAGCAGCCCAATACATTTTCAAAAAAGAAGTCAAAGAACTGGTTCAGTTAAGCCACCCCGGAATCATTAATTTTATGGAAGGGTTCGTGGAAAACTATCGTTTTTATTTGGTGTCTGAAGATTTTCAAGGCAAATATCTGATTGACATTATGAAACAGAAAGGAATACAAACCTTCACCCCGGAACAGATTCTGGAAAAGGCATCAAATATTATTGAAATAGTAAGTTATCTTATTTCTCTGCCAAAAAAACAGAAGCCATATATTAATCTCAATCCTGCCAGCTTTGTAATGTTATCATCGGGAGAAATATTAATGATAAACCCCGGGACTGCCGACCTGTTTTATTCCAGGGACAACGATCAGAAACCCGAAGCCCATGCTCACAAAACAAAAAAGAAAAACTATGCTTATGATGTAGCTTCCATTATTTATTATTTGTTCACAGGCAAAATGCCAGAAAAAAAAGATCCGATTTCACCCTCCACTATTAACCCTGACATACCCGAAGAAATTTCCCTGGAATTGATTCAAATATTACAAAACCCCGGAATAATCAACACAATTCTAGAAATAGATATAAGATTGAGGAGAGCTTTTGAAAAGGTTGAAAGAAAGAAAGCCCGCGAACTTGAAAAAACCCGGAAGAAAAAAGAAAAACTTCAGTTTGCAAGACAACTGGGAATAACCGCCATAATTTTCTTGATTATTTCAGCCGGGGTTTTTCTGTTTCTGGGACAATTCAAAAATGAAATCTATTATCGTATATGCATAAAAAATACAGAAAAAATTCGAAATGCCCTGGAGAAATACGCATCTGACCATCAGGGAAAATATCCGGAAAAACTTAACCAGTTAACACCCGACTATTTAAAAAAGATTCCCGTGTGCTGGACTTTACCTGAAGCCAGTTACGCTGATAACTATCATGGTTACAGTATAGGAGGCTATAACTACTGCCGTTTTCAGTGCCCCGGAAACCATCCCGGATTGGGGGGCGGAACCGGTTTTCCACGATATAATTCCCTTGACGGCATTCTGCTGAGAGAACCACCAAACTCAATGGGAAACAACCCCATGGATTACCTTATAAATGCATACCTTTCAGCTGAAAAGGGTAATAACGAAGAAGCATTAAGAATTCTGGGCAACCTTACTATGATTGATTCTGAGGTTTTGGAAAAACGGGGGGGAATCGAAAAATATTACGTGTTCTGGAATATGGCGCGAATTCTGGAAAAGATGAAAGAACCCGGAAAAGCTTTAAAGAAATACAGGTCTGCCAGAGATTCTATGCTTAGCGATAACACCCCCGAAATTTCCGCTGAAATAAATGCCTTGTTAAAAGATTACCGCGCCCTTGCCCCTCCCGGGGAAACGAAAAAATTCTACATGTTATATACGAAAAAACTTATAATACAAAGGCAAGATATTGAAACTATAGCTCAAATCGTGGATATTTATGAAACTATGGGCTGGAAAAAAGAAGCTATAGCTTTCCTGGAAACCAATATAAACCAGCTGCAGAAAAACCAGGCTTTTGTAATGGCAGAGATTTACAGGCTGAAAAATAACCCCCGGAAAGCCTGTCAACTTTACGATCGAATACTTTCGGTGCCTGTCAGCGAAACTATTAGTAAAATAATCAAGAATCGTAAAAAATATAGAAAAAAATAATTGCCCATTAGTTAACATTTTTTTAATTGTTTTTTCATGGAAATAAATATATAATTTAATTAATAAAGAGGTTTACAGAAAACCAAGCAGCAATCAGGAGGCAAAACAAAT
Source organism: uncultured bacterium (assembly GCA_964607865.1). Taxonomy (GTDB): domain Bacteria; phylum Vulcanimicrobiota; class JAJTBE01; order JAJTBE01; family CAZSLZ01; genus CAZSLZ01. The sequence continues at coordinate 50,264 of CAZSLZ010000001.1, read as the reverse complement.
GGATGTAAGCAGAATTCAACAAAACGCAGTAAACTTTACAGCAAGGAAGGCACTGCCTGAAAAACAGGCTGGGGCAAAACAAAATCAAATTCAGGATCAGGTTCAGTTGGGTTCTGGCGGGGAAGAAGCCAGGGCTCCCAAAAAGTGGACCATTATGCACTACTCAGCTGCAGATAATAATTTAACTTCATATCTGGTAACCGATGTAAATGAAATGGAAAAAGTCGGCTCAACCAACACCATGAATGTTGTTGTCCAGTTAGATAGGGGCGGAAGCAATTGCAAACGTTACATTCTTCAGCAGGATGGCAATATGAAGGAAATCAACTCTCCAATTATAAAGGACCTGGGTAGCACAAATATGTCCGACCCTAATGTTCTTGCCAATTTCATAGTGGAATCGGAAAAGCAGTATCCTGCCCAGCATTATGCCCTGATCATTTCCGATCATGGATATGCCTGGAAAGGCGCTGTTGAAGATGAAAGCCATAAAGGCTGGATGTCCACCCCTGAAATTCGCCAGGGAATAGAAATGGCAGAAAAAAAGACCGGCAAAAAACTGGATGTGGTAGGTTTCGACGCCTGCCTGATGGCTTCCACCGAAGTTGCCCACGAACTTAAAGATCATGCCGGTTTCCTGGTGGCATCGGAACAAACCGAGGGAGGTAATGGCTGGCCATATACTCCGCTTTTAACTTCAAAATCTATGGAAACCCTCAGCCGAGCTATGAGCTCCAAACTGGATGTTACACCCAGGGAGTTCGCCACAAAGATAGTTGAAACCGCCCAGAGCGATCAATGGACTCTGCCCACAATGTCAGCTACTGACCTTTCAAAGATGGATAATGTAGCCAAAGCTACAGACAATTTTGCAAAACAACTTCTGGATACCAAAACACCGGACAGTGTTTTTAAAGATATTATCAGAAAAACCGAAAATTTTCATGGTTTCAAGGATCAATATCATTTTGCCCAGCAGGTTGCCGACAGCAAGGATATTAAAGATACAAAACTGAAGAAGTCAGCTGAAGAATTCATGGTAAGCCTGAAAAAAGCTGTAATTGCTGAACAGCATTCTTATAAGCATCCCAATGCCCATGGTTTAAATGCTGAGATTCCTTCAGGCCAGGGTGTGGGGCGTGGATACAGTGATTTGAAATATGCAAAAGAAACCCTGTGGGATGAAGCTATGAACAAAATAACTAAATAAAAAAATTATTAATAACAAAGAGGCTGTCCTGCAGCAGGACAGCCTCTTTGTTTTATATTGAATAATGATAATTTTGTCATCACAAGAAGCGCCAGCCACATGGTGAACTCTCCCCATTTGGAATGGGAGAATCCCATTTAGAATAGGAGAATGCGTTGTTCGCATCATAGCTGGGGAAAAAGTCAAAGATCCGGGGGCTCACGGACATAAAGTAAATGGGTTTGGACCAAACCCGATCTAAATTGAGATTGCCACGCCTCTTCCAGGCTGGCAATAACAACATAACAGGCTATACAAATGTGACAGAATTTGGGGAAACAGAATAATTGGATTTCCAGGCAAAAGTTACAGGCATTCAAAGATGCAAGGCATAAGAAGCTTAAAATTTAGAATTGAATTTTTGCTTCCTGGGGGGGTATTTATGTCTAAGTACAAAAAAAGACGCCTGAGGCGTCTTTTAAATTAATTAATTTCAGTTAAAATTTCATTGAATACTTTACCGGGCGCTGTATCTGAATAAATTCTGGCAATATTTTTAATCACCAGCTTTATTTCGTTATCGTTTTCCTGATCCAGTTTTTTACCTTTTTCAAAATCAGCAAGGGCATTTTCTGCCTCGCCTATTCTTTTTCGAGCAATTCCCCTTAAATAATAAGAAAAAACCCGGCTGTCGTTGTGATCGATGGCCAAGGTTAAATCCTTTTCAGCTTTGTCGTAATTACCCTGTAATATCTCCAGCAAACCACGGGTTTCAAAAATGTTGGCAAATTCCCTGTCGGCGTTCAAGGCTTTTTCCAGCTCCTGTACGGCTGGTTTATATTTGTTTTGAAATAAATATAAAAAGGCTATGTTGTCATAAGCAGCAACGTCATCATTATCGGTTTTTTGTGCTTCCTTAAAGTTTTCCAATGCCTTTTTCTGATCACCCAGCATAAAATATGCCAACCCGCGATGGTTGAAAAATACGGGGTAGGTTTTTACCTTTTCTATTACCCTGTCGTATTCCTGAATAGCTTTTTTGTATTCGCCTCTGTCGTAATAAATCGAGCCCATATAGGCATAAGATAGAGTTGATTTTGGGTCAGCTTCCAGGGCTTTCTGAAAGTATTCCAATGAAATATCATAATTCTTTTTCATCTTGTTTATAACCCCGATTGTAAACAGGGCATCGGCGTTATTGGGGTCTTTTTTCAAGGCTTTTTCCAGTAGAATTAATGCCTGCTCAAGGTCATTCCTGTCCATAGAGTACTGGGCGTCCAAAACCAGCTCACCTGCATTTTTTTCCTTATTGAATTCAGGCTCGCCATTTTTTTCTGTAGCTGAAACTTCATCTCCACCCTCTCGGTTTGGAAGTTTTTGAGAACACCCCATTCCCAACATTATAAAACCTAAAATCAGCAGTAAAAAAACACTTAAAACTTTTTTATTCATAACTTTTCCTCAAAAAATTTTTTTCAATTCTTTTTATATCATATTAGTCTGAAGATTTCAATTATTCTTCCTCGGTTTCCCAGGGATGTTTCTTTATTAACAGAGATTGTATCCGCTGCCCCTCTATTTTTTCCACCTCAATATCTATGCCGATATTTTCCAGGGTGGCTTTCTCACCCTGGTGAGGAATATGGCCCAGGCAACCGTAAACAAAACCTCCTATGGTTTCATGTTCATCAATAGGCACATTGATTTTCAGTTCTTCGTTTACATCTTCTATGATGGTGCCTCCGTCCACCATCCAGGTATTCTCGCTTTCCTGGATGATTTCCGGTGTTTCCCTGTCATATTCGTCAGTAATTTCTCCCACCAGTTCTTCAAGTAAATCTTCTATGGTTATAAGCCCGCTGGTCCCCCCGTATTCATCAACCACTATGGCGATGGAAATGCTCCGGTATTGCATTTCTCTTAGAAGTTCATCAATTGGCTTTGTGGCAGGTATGAAAAATGGCGGCTTTCTTGCCACTTCGATAGCTGGGGTATCAAATTTTCCGTCTTTTATCTGGGAAATAAAGTCCTTGTGGTAAACAATACCCAGAATGTTATCCAGGGAATCCTGATAAATGGGAATACGCGAAAAACCCGATTCTGCCATCTTGTCTATCACATCCTGCAGAGTTGCATTTATATCCAGAGCTTCAATATCAACCCTGGGTATCATTGCCTCCCGGGCAATGGTATCGGTAAATTCAAATACCGAGCGAATCATATCTTTCTGGTCTTCGTCCAGCAGCCCCATTTTATGGCTTTCTTTTACCATATGAAGAATTTCATCCTCAGTAACATCAGATCCATTCTCTTCAATTCGGTGAAACCGGTTGATAACCGGTTTAAAAATAGCTGTGCATGCATCAGAAACAGGCAAAACCATATAGGAAACCAGAACCAGGAAGGGATAGAATATGCCTGCTATCAACTCGGGATTAAGAAAAGAAATGAACCTGGGCAAAACTTCACCAATAAGTATAATTATAACTGCATAAATTATAATAGATGAATTAAAAACCCGGCCTGGTGTCAGGTCATTGGTTTTTACCGAATAAAAAATTATAACTCCGCCTATACACAGGGCTACGAGTAACCTTAAAAAACTCAGGCCAGAAATCAGCTGGTTTTTTTTGCCTTTTACCAATTTAAGGATTTTACCGGCTCTTTTATTTTTTTCTACTTCGCTCTTTTTTTCTAAAACAGAATTCTTTATAAAGGTAAGAGCTGTTATTGTAGCTGTGATAATCGCTAACAGAACAGTTAACCCACCTGCGATTATCAGGTAACTTTGGGGGTCGTCCAACAGTTCCTCCATAAATAAAAGCCATTCCCAAAGATAGCATGATAAAACAAAGCATAAAGCTTTGAGAAATAAATATTTTCTATAATACCACTTTTCCTCCATTATGTAAAGTTTTAAACACCAGCAATCTGAAAAATTAAGCCTGGTTGAAATTCATGAACAATTTCTGCAAAAATCTTTTATAGAATTACTGAACCCCGGAATTCCCAACTGCTGTATAAATGGTTGTCGGGCAGGTAAACCACCGACTTGATTGCCCCTTATCCGATTTCCAGAAATTCAAACAACTCTTTGAAATCGGTAGAACAACCCATAAATTCTGAGTTTTTCCCTGGATCCAGAGAGGCTACGGTCATGGTAACATTAGTTAACCAGCCCAATATATCAATAAATTATTTATAAAATTCATCGAATCTTTCCTGAATTAAAAAACCGTTGGTGTGAAGATCTCTGTGGCCAAAGCCATGGTCCCGGCATAACTTCAGGATTTTACCCATGAATTTCCAATTTGGAATCAATGTTTCTCCGCCGCTTCTGGCATAAAGAAGGCTGTCCCTTCAACCTGTCCAGGCTTATTCGATCGTTTTCCAATACCGGAGGGGTCATGGCAGCTATGCAGTATTTGCAGCGGGCATTACAACCCACCGTTTCGGGAACTATTGAAATTGACTGAATATTCATTTTGTCTCCTTATTCATATATAAGGCCAAACAATCTCTGGGCAAGCTCCTTATCCAGGTTCATCAGGATTTTATATTGTACCAGGGCCTTCTCTGTCTGGCCTGTCTGCTGAAACAAAACGCCCAGGTTATAATGGGCCCGCGCGTCGTCGGGTTCAAGGCGTATGGCTTGTTTATATGCCTCAATTGCCTCGGTACTCCTTCCCAGTTTACCATAAGTCACACCCAGGTTATAATAGGCACGGGAAAATTCTTTTTTCCTTTTAATTGCCTCTCTCAATAACAATTCAGCTTTGTTGTATTCGCCAGACTGCCCATAAACCAGCGCCAGGTTAAAGTAAGCCTTTGCATAGGACGAGTCGGTCTTTATGGTGTTTTTGTATGCTTCTATTTCGCGCTGAGTATTGCCTATTTTGCCGTAAGCCACACCCAGGTTGAAATATGCGTCGGCATAACCGGGGTCCAGGCTGATAACCTTTTCAAAGGCATCTATAGCTTCTCTGTACCTTCCCAGAACGGCAAGGGTATAGCCCAACTTGAAAAATCCCTCTGTATAATCGGGTTTCAATTCCACAGCTTTTTTGAAATAAGGAAGAGCCTGGGTATATTGATTCATTAAAATCATGGAGAATCCCCGGTGGTAATAGCTTTCGGCAGAATCATCCCAATTGGCATGCTTTCCCCTTGACCAGTCACTCAGAGAAACCAGGGGGAAGTTTTTCATAATGAGAATCCAGCTTCCTGGAATAGCAAAATTCAGGTTTTGCCCCTGAAGCATTTGAAAAGTGGCAATTCCTATTACCTGCCCTTTTCTATCAACCACCGGGCTTCCGCTGGAACCCCGTGAAACAGGAGCGGTAATTTGAATTATTTCTCCGGTACCGGGAATTTCCCTCAAACCTGAAACAATGCCGTCAGAAACCGAGAATTCCAAGCCCAGGGGGTTGCCTATTACAAGTATTTTTTCTCCTATATAAGCTTTACGGGAAAGAATATCCAGATAAGGAAAAGTATCCTCACGGTTATCTATTTTTATTCTTACCAGGTCAGCATTGATATCTTCGCCAACCACTCCCTGAATATCATAAATTTTTCCGGAGGCGGTCTTGACCTTGCCCACTTCCATGCCATATAAAACATGACGGTTGGTAATAATTTCACCGCTCTGGGTTACAAAAAAACCGGTGCCGGCTTTTTTCTGGCCGGTCGCGCTTATCCCCCCTATGATAACCACCGAATTCCGTGTTTTTTCTATTACCCCGGCAAGGTTGTCCTGGGCTTTCAGCGGTGCAAGGGCAGCTGCAACCATCAATATGCATAATGTAATTAATATTTTCAACCTGTTCTTTTTCATAATTATCTTATTTTTTCCAACTTATTTTTCAATAAATCCAAGGCATTTTCATCTATTTGTTCTGTCGTATATCTTATACAATAATAGTCGTTAATAAATTCCCTGACTGACTTGAAATAATCGGGGTCAAGGTTCTTCCCTGAAAGGAAATCAATGAACTCCATTAAGGTTAGATGCCGGGGCCTCAAAATATGTTTCGCTTTAATCTTTTTATCGAATTTTTCCAGCATTTTTTTCAGCTGGTAAACTTTTTCTTCTTCAGTCGATAAGAATTTCTTATCGTTGCCTCTTAATTTAAGCCATAATATTCTTATCAGTCGGTAAAAAACAGCAACCAGGAATATAAGTATTACTGTAAGAAAAACCGGTGTTTTATACAAGCTTATACCCAGCTCCCTGATTTGTGCCCAGGCTTTTTTTATAGAGCCTGATTTTATTGACTGGACAAGAACTTGAATCCGGGTGGAAATTGCATCAAACCAATTACTTTTTGGCTGGGAACCGAAACCCGGCATATCGGAAGGAGGGGTGGGGTCAAAGGGAACCCAGCCTTTTCCGGCTATATAAGCTTCAACCCAGGCGTGGGCATCCTTTTCCCTTACAATAAAGTAACCGCCTGCCGGGTTGTATTCATGCACCACGAACCCCACGGCGTAACGGGCGGGAATACCTACTGAACGTAACAGCAAAGTCATGGAAGAGGCAAAATATTCACAGTGGGCAGAAGGTTTCTCCACAAGAAACTCTTCTACCGGATCCATTTTCTTTTTCTCTCTCTTGATACCCCTCTTATATTTATAATTGCTCTGCAAATATTGTTCCACCGCCATTATTTTCCGGGGGATGGTTTTCTTGTTACCGGTTATTTTCAGGGCATGTTCTTTAAATACGGGCAGCAAATCCTCGGGAACCTTTAAATCTTCCGGAGAATATGTGGAATTTCTAACGGATTCCAATAAAAATTTTTGCGGCAATTTTATTATTCTGCTATATGAGACCGGGCTGGAAATGCTGAAAAGATTGCCCATATTGTCTATTTTCAACTTGTCAATTCCGGTTATTGCCCCTGTCGCTCCATAGGACAGATAAACAAGATGGTTTCTGGACTGATTCATATATATCTCATCAATGCTGGCGCTATCCATCTTTGTTTCAGAGATATTTTCTATACTGAAAAATTTCAATCTGGATTCTTCATTAACATTGAAAAAACCGGGAATATTCCTTTGTTTTCCGTCAACAAACCAGCTTTCAGTTTCAGTTTTCCAGCGTCCACCTTTTATGTAATTGTTATAAACTTTTCCTCTTAATTTGCCCGAGCTTGTGGGAGAAAACAGTTTCATAACCACAGCCTGGGATTGATACAAGTTCTCGGTCTGGGCAAGATCGGTACTGGCCTGAAACAATGAGGATGATGAAAGCATTTTATTTCCTGCCAGCGCTTGAAGAATCTTCTGTTCATTTGCTTTCATTTTATGGCTAATCTGGAATACTGTAAATAAAAACACCAGGACAATAACAACAATTATCATATTTCGCTTCCATGCTGGAGCTGATTGTTTCCGGGCACGAGGGTAGGTAAGGTCAATCAAATCGTGAAAAAATATTACTGTGGAAATTCCAAACATCAAAAAAAGAAAAGGGCTGATTCCCATATTATCTGAACCTATCAGGCCGGTAGAAATCAACACTGATAAAAAACATTCACCGTAGATCATGTAAACTTCCCTGACCTTTTTTTCTTTAAAAAGTTTGATTGTCAGGTTCAAAAGAAGAAAAAATTGTAAATACAGAAGGGGAACCCTGCCAAAAGATATGTAATTCCCTCCGGCATTAATCTCGTCGGGCCTAATCAACAGGGTGAAAAGCACCGACAAACCTGTTTCCCAATATAAATTCAAATTATATCGTTTTTTAATAATTGCCGACAGAATAACCAGAAATGACAGTATATAACCAAGGGCAGAATATTCTATATTTATAAAGAAAATGATAAATGTGATAAGTAAAATAATATTTAATGCCAAGGGCAGGTTAGTTACACGTTTTTCCATTAATTTTTCAATTGTGGGTACTTCAAAAGCGCTCACAGATAGTCGAACCCCTTTTCAATTTCTTCGGAATCAACGATGGTTACATTGTCAAAAAGGCTTCTTATGGAAACTGTATCCAGTTCTTCTTTTCGATTGGTTATAATAAACAGGCGAAGTTCCACGCCCATCCCTTTCAATTTTGCCAGAAAATCATGCCGGACCGGGTCCCAGCCCAGGAGTAATACTACCACGGTGGTAATCTGGGATAGATCTTCCATCAGTTGGGGAGCCAGTTTTTCGTAGGGGTGGTTACGGCAGACGTTGAGTACCGCCAGAATATCAAGAATCTGATCAAGGTAAGCTAAAGCCCGGCCTGCCTGAAGATAGAAGATTTCAGGGCCTGCAGCGATTATATCAATTATATATTCCTGTCGTGAAAGATAATCAGAAATTGTGGCTGCCAGAGAAAGGGAAGATTCAAAAGCTTCATAATCTTTATTTTTGGCAGAGTCAGGTACAAAGGTATCTACAAAAAGAGCGATTCTTGAAAAGTATTCTTCCTGGAATTCCTTTACAATGGGTTCGTTGAGCCTGGCCCAGGATTTCCAGTGAATATGTCGGGGGTCGTCGCCGGTGCGAAACTCCCGGGTACCCAGAAATTCCATGGAATCGCCTGTTTTTGATGCCAGGGCGATACCGCCGGGCTGAAGTTTTCTTCCCGAGGGAATATCAAACTTGATGACGGGGTTGAAGCGGGGATATGCCAGCAGATCCCGTTCTCTTTTTATTCTATTGCCCACCTTGAAAACACCCAGGGGAAAGGCTGTTTCAACCACCAGTTGTTTCAAACGGTAAAACCCCCGTTTTTTCACCACAAGTTTTTGTTCCAGGGTTATACTGGCGTTATTTTCCAGAAAAGGTATTAAAATTCCGTCACGGTGAGGAGTTTCAATCCCCCTGGGTATAAATTCTTCTCTTACAAAAAATTGTACTGTATCTTTGTTGCCTTTATTTATTACTTCCACAGTTTGGGTTACTTCTGCGCCTGCTTCCACCCTGGTAGGCAGTTTTACCTTCAAATCAACCCTGGGCAGAAAAAAACGGGAAATAAAAGGGGATAAAAAATACAGAAATACACAGAAAAAGAAAAGAGAGTAAAAAAGTATGGATACATTGATTAAAAGCCCGGAAATAATGGCGGAAATGGCCCCTATTATTAACAGGTAACGGCCCATTACCGTATAGGCATATTTCCAGTTCATCAATTTTCTGAAAAGATAAGACCGTTGATACAAATTGAAGAAATCGAATTGTTTCTGATCTGGTTTAGCCATTTAAATTACCGGGGATTAATACTCTTTAATTAACTCCACGCCTTTGTAATAATGTCTTATAATTTCTTTATAATTTTTTCCACTCAAGTCCATTCCCCGGGCTCCCTCCTGGCACATACCCACAGCGTGGCCCCAGCCACCGCCTCTGAAAATAATTTCCCCTTCCTTATCCACAATATAGAAAAGTGTACTGGGAAGCCCGCCGGTGCTTATTTTTCCTCCCGAGGTCAACCACCTTATCTTATCCTTCTCGACGGTAAAAACACCTTCAGAGGATAAAATCTCTACTGCCTGAACCCTCCCATCGGAAGCCCGGGAACGAACCCTTATGGTACTAAGAGTTCCCAGCTCCATGGGTTTATCTCTTCCCATTAACTTACCCATGGAACCCTTCAGCATTTTTTCCAATTCCTGCTTCCGGTAGGTACGTACCCAGCGGTAACGTTCAGCGTTCTGGCAGTATGCCTGGGGTGGGTTATCAATAAATTCCTTGAAAGATTCTTCTTTAGACAGGTTGTTGTTAACATTGCTGGGGCCGTCATAGATTCCCACCAGATAGGGAACTTTACCACTCCAGGCAGAAGAAGCGTCAGCTGTATGGCCTCCACAGGTAGAGAAAAACGGCGTGAAAGCCGGTTTGCCCTCGTAATAAACAACTTCTCCACTGGTGGCAGTAACCGCCTCATCGGTGTTTAACTGCTCCCTTGCAACCCCCTTGTAAACCTGGCAGTGAATCTCATCGCACAAATCATAACCATCCAGTTTATGCCTGGCTTCCTTAACCTGGGAAATGGCAAAGGTTCGCGCCATTACCGCCTGCGCCTTTAAAGCTTCACCGGGAAATATGGCTGGCATTTCCGAGGGTACCACACCTGCTACATATTCATCCATGGTAAGATAATTATTTACCAGCAACCGGCCTGAATCGGCGGGGAAAAATTTTAATTCTCCTCTGTAACAATTGAACCTGAAGGTTCCGTTGGGCTGTAACTCCAGTACAGAGATGGGGTTGGCCTTTTCCGGATTATAAACATGAACCGGGCCCACTCCTTTTGCCACCAGCCTGCCTTTCTTATCATAAACGTTGATATAGGGCGCCTTGCCCTGAGTGGCAACTCCCCGGAAACGATACAAGGTTTTTCTGCTGAGGTTGAATTTTTCCACCTTGTTTTCAGATCCCCCCTCGCCTACAGAAAAAAGCTCAGTTTTGGCGGTGATAAACAGGGGGGTTTCACATAAGACCACTGCGTCATCCAGAGGCCTTTTAAGGCCGATGGTAAGGGATTTTCCCCCCGGTTTTACAGCAGTAACCAATTCAGGAGGAATCTGAACATGAGGAGGAATCCAGCCTTCGTTTCCAGCCAGTTGGTTTTTGACCACTCCGGGTTCCAGAGTATCTAACAGTATTCCAATATAAGATATTACCTGGGCCGAGTTTAAATTTTCCTGGCAGAAAAGATCCTGGCCACAATAAATAACACCGGTTTTCTCATTAAAAACCACACCGGCAGCCACCTGGTCGCCCAGCATCTGGGAATTCTGATCTGATAAAAGCCAACCTGCCAGGATACGGGTGCCTGCCCGGGGTTTTACCAGGATGGCTTCACGTTTACCAAGATAAATAACATCTTTGTCAACAGTTTTTAATGCATCACAACGGGGCGGGCCCATGGTCCAGGTTATAAGATCGGCGCCGAAAATATCGTTAAAAATAAAATTATTTTCCACCGACCATTGGTAATTATTCTCATCCCTGTAACCGCTCATGGAAGTGGCAAACAACTTGCCCCCGTTATTGACAAATTCTTTTATACCTTCCACGGCATCCCTTGACATACATCGGGTATTGGGTAATATAAGAATTTTTGCGGGTATTTCCCTGCCTTTCAACTCGGAAGAATCTATTATTCCATGATTAACTCCCAGCCTTTGCAGCGCCAGGGAGGTTTCCTCCAGGTCCTGCTCAGCCTTCCAACCCCAGTAATTCAAAGAGCTTTCGCTTCGCACTATTAAAACATCGTAAATTTGTTTTTCTTTTTCTCCGTTTTCACCAATAACTCTCCCGTTGCAACCGGGGATAACAACAATAAGAACAGCTAAAATTAACAAGGTAAAAATTTTAGCTGCTGAATAATTCATAGTATTTTGTATGAGTTTTAACATTTATCTGGGAAAATTACTTCCTTCCCTTTCTGTCGGTTTTCCTTTGTAAAAATGGAAATAGATGATGGAACTGATTATACCCAGGATAATCAAAATTCCAAAAATATCCATATCTTCTTTCTTCTGGGAAGCGAAGTATGGAATGAGGATTGTACCGGCGAAAGCCAGGGCAAAAGCTGCTATGATTTCAATTATTGAAACCTCTTTTTCAAAGGCCAGAACATTTACAGCTTCAATTTTGGCTTCGGCATCCTGGGTCTGAAAGACGGCGAATTGGCCCCGATCAACCCTGTAAGGGGTAATCAGTGAAGAAATATAGCCTGCAATTGCAGCCGCTGTAAAGTAATAAATAAATGCGAATTGGCCTTCCACGTTAATTCCCACGTATCGAAGCGTAACAAAGTACCGGGCAAATATATACCGTAACAGAATAATCAGCAGAAATGCTGATAAAATTGCAAAAGGTAGTTTCAGTTCACCTTTGTCCAGGTCAATGATTTCCTCTCTGGGCATTACTCCTGCCCGGGGCAGGTGATAAAACATCTGAGAGTTAATAATGGCGCATATAACCACATAAACGGCAAAGAATGGAATGGCGGAGAGAATTATACCGGTTTTGGTCAATTGTTCCCCCGTCCAGAAAATTCCCACAAACAATGCCAGGACATCAAGGCCTATGCCCAGATATAGAAAAACATTGTTTTTAATTGCCCTGACATAAAACCAGTAAGCAAAAAGAGATAAGATAACCAGTTTAACTATAACCAACCAAGGGCTGTTATCTCCCTGTACCATAGGGTTGGTCATAATTCTCATAAAATTTCGAAAACCGCCACCACCGCGGAATCCTGGAGGTCCCGGCATAGGACTGGGCATATTTTTCCACCTCTCAAAAATAAAGTTGAGAAAATCTTACCATTTGATAATACCGAATCCCCTGGGTGGAATCTCAAGAAACAGTTTTTTGTCTTTTTCCACAAAAACCGGCTCAACCAGAGTTCCGTTCAGTTTACTTAATTCCACTACCAGCTCGGTCTTTTTTACTTTTTCTTTAACGGGTAATAATTTCCTCTCGTCAGACCAGTTTTTTACCAACATCAAAACCTGGCCGGTATTGTCTTTAAAAATCTTTCTTTCCAATACTGGTTGCACAACCAGACAATCAATCACCGCAGGTTTGGTGAATAACAATCCCTTGTACCTGACCCCGATAGTATGAGGGCCTGGAAGCATGGGGACTGGCTCTGATACTTTCTGCATCAGCATATAAGGGCCATCTACCGCCCCTCCCAATGGTATTAAAAGTATGGGGCCGCCATCAACCCTCACATTGACAGCCACCGCTGAAGAAAATAACGGTTGTTTCTGATAAGACATCAAGACAAAGTAATCGTCGGGTATGGTAACTTCGAACTTGTGCCAGAAAGTATTTTTTCGTCTTATCACTACAACAGTACCTTTTTTTCCATGAATATATTCCCATGACTGGCGTTCAAAGTCATCTTCAACAGGTTGGCCTTCCTCAGATTCAAATACCATAAAGGAATGGGTCAGCTCGGGTTTATAATCCAGCATTTTTTCAGCATCGCTGTTATAGACCTCCATCAGAGCCAATAACGCGCAGGCAGAACCAATCAGGCTTTTTTCCTTGCTTAAGCCGTCAATATTTAATCCTCTGTTGCAACTACCGTCATCTGCATGATAAATGTTATGCCCCGATGAATTGTTTTTAAAAAACCAGGCAGCGGAAAGCCCGGTTAATTTCTCATATTTTCTGGGGTCCAGGTTTCTGGCAAGGGCTGAAAAATTATAAGTCAGGGTGTAAGCAGCCCGGGGTGTCTGCGGATAAAGATCAGGATGGGGATAAAATCCATCTATGGGCCCGTAGGAAACCGGCAAATGAACCAGAAAACCCAGGGCTGATTTCTGAGCGTCTTCGAGCCAGCCGTTTTGTTTGAAAACTTTGCCGCCATATGCCAGGCTGGCTATCTGGAAAGCATCTGCCGTCTGCCATATATTGGGATAATCGGAATGAGAAAGATAAATGTGGTTTGGAAAGAAATCAGGGGCATCGTTCTTGAACTTCATTATTCCAAATGCCAGTTTTTTAGCCACCAATGAAACCCGGGTATCTTCCAGAACCTCGTGATAATATGCCAGCCCCAGAAGATAAATGGAAGAAAGATCACCTCTGCCCTGAATGAACCAGGCAGGAATTTTCTGGTTCTGAAAGGTTTTGTATTCACCAAACTTGTGCCCTGGATTATCCATCCATTTTTCGAGGCCTCTTACGGTATTGAAAAAAGCCCCCTGGTATTTTCTAAAACTTTCACCATTTTTTTTAAAAAGATTTATGCCATAACCCAGAGTGAAAAAGGCATGGGCAGTGTGTTCCGATAAATTGGCCCGGCTGTTGGCGGAATTTCTATCTATCTTACCGTTTTTTAAAACATAGTTATAAAAACCACCGTTCCCGTTCTGAAGCTGACATAAAAAATCCAGGCCCTGCCGGGCTTTTACCAAGCTGTCCTTATCGGAAAAAATCTCATAATGTTTCAGGTAAGCCCGGGTTACCATTGAAATTTCCAGAGTAGTTGCAATTACCGACTGCTTTTTCAATTCATTATCGGTGGTAACCCATATAGTTACTGACTGGCCATTGTCCAATCTTATGGAATCCTGCCTTGAATCCAGATATTCCATATTAACCTGGGGGTTCTGGCAGAACCCAAAACTAATGGTAGCCAGAAAAATGACCAGCAAAATAAAAATTTTCTTTTTGTAAGAAAACCTGTTTCTCATCAGTTCTCTCCTGTCAAGGTATCATTTTTATTTTATAAGAAGGGGGAGTGGTTATTAATTTATCCGGGTAATCTCCCATATGAAAAGTCGCCTGCCCCTCTCCCTGTGTAGCTTCTTCAACCCAGAAAGTACCCTGGACACCGCCGGTTGCCATAAATATTTCCTGTCTCATATCTACCAGAGCCTTTTCACTGTAAAGCCAATTGTTACTTCCCTGTTCCATTTTAACATTGCCTGTCAATTCTATTACCTGGGTATAACCATTATAAATGGCTTTATCAGCAAAGGCCCTCTGGTTGCCCTGAACCACCTTTATGTTTCCTGTAGCTTCACCCTGCCGGTTTTCCCAGTTATATTCCAGGGTGCTTGCATACATTTCGGTTATATCGCCACTTGCTCCGGAAGTAGTAAAAGGCGCTTCCGAGGACAGAATTTTGACGTTCCCCGTTAATTTTACAGTATTAGCCTTATAATAAACCAGCATTTTATCAGCAAAAACTTCCATGCCAGGCTGAAAAAAATGGACATTTCCTTCCAGTTGCCCGGCCTGGGTTTTGAGGTTGTAATAAGCTGAACTGCCGGTAAGGGCTGTTTCTTCGTAATCAAAACGTACACCGCCGGTGAGGGTAACACGGTTTCTATCCTGACTGTAAATTAATTTATCAGCTCTCAATTTAACCTTGTTTCTATTCTGGGCATAAATTGAAGGGTTAAGGTTCAATAACAATAATATCAAAATTATTGGCAAATATTTTTTCATTGTATCCTCAATATTTATTTTCCAGGAGTTAATTAATTCTAATTTGGGAATGGAGCTGAAGTTTCCTTTTCTCTGGCGTCTTTTTTTTGGGAACCTGATTTTACTTTTTCCCTGATAAATTCATTCATACCTTGTAATTGTGAACGATATCTTAGTTTTATAACTTTGGCTTTCACTTTATTAATTTCTGGTTCAATCCAGCTTAATATTTCCAGGGCACTTTCATAGTCCTGCTTTTGAATTTTAATTTCCGCAAGAAGAAAATGAGCTTCCAAAAATTTGCTGTCTTTCTGCAACGCCAGTTGCAGCTGGGTTTCAGCCAAATCCAGATAATCACTTCTCATTGTTCCCTGCTGGCTTCTTCCCAGAAGTTTCTCAAATTTCAAGTAATCCAGATAAATCAGGGCTAATTCAAGGTGGGCATCAGCGGTGGCTTCCGGGCTTTTTGAAAGTGTCTCTCCCAATTCACGGGCCCGCTGAAATTTCTCAAATACCAGTTTCTCTCCAGTTTCCCTGTTGGTAAAAATCTGTTGCTGGGTAAGAGCCTGGCTGTGAGCCTCCTTAACGTCTTCCAAAGCTGGGGTACCTAAAAATTTGCCTGAAATGAAATAGACAATCCCAAGAATTAACATGATTATCACAGCTGAGACCAGGTTCATAAAGGATCGGGTCCTGGCCTGGTCCTGTTTATATTTATCCAGGGTTTCCTTATTAGAAGAAAAAATTTCTTCTTCTAATTCGTGTTTGAGTTTCAGCAGTTTATCTCTCTGTGGGGCGGTAAGGTTGCGAACCATTAGTTTATCTGTAATTTTCAAACTGTCTTCAAAAAAACCCTGTGTTTTTATCTTTTCAGTAAAATCTATTAATCTTTCATTTTCGTTTTTGCTTTTTAATATAAGGTTGGAAATCAGGCTGATTTTCGGATCTATTGCCTTCGTTTTCTTGAAATAATCGATACTTTTATCTGATTGTCCGTCTTCAAAATAAAGCAATACCAGGACTGATAAAACCCGCGGTTCATCAGGATATGCAGTTCTAGCTTCCTCCAGCAGGCTTATGGCATCAGATAATTTTTTTTCTTTTTGTAACCGCTTGGCTTCAGCCAGGGTTTCTGCCAATTCCTTTACATCAGGTTTCAATTTACTTACTCACATCCAATTTTTTATTTATTTCTTCCATATCTCGCTTGGCCCGCTTGTTTTCCGGTGATTTTTCAAGTATCTTTTTTAGATATTCCCTGGATTTTAAATAATCTTTCTTGAATTTATAAACCTGTGATAGTCCATATAAGGCATTAATATTACCGGGCTGAATTTTTAACACTTTCCTTAAAAGCAGCTCAGATTCGTTAAAATCCCCCTGTATTCCACTTATATAAGCCAAATTAAGAAGAGCGGGAATACGCCCTGGATTTTCTTTCAGTATATTTCTTAAAACAGTTTCAGCTTCCTTTAACCTGCCCAACTTTATCAGCTCATTGGCTGCTTTCTGTTTCTGAAATAATGAATCAGGTATAAGTAATTTTCCGTTCCTGTATTTTTCCAGAATTTCTCTGTTTTGCTGGTTTTTCTTAATAAATACTTTCTCCACATTGTCCTCAAAAATCATAATCCAATTGTCACTTGAAGAAAGTTTGTCGGACAGCCTGTGATCAGATACCCGGTTTAAGTACTTATTGGTAACCACAAAATTAATGTCATATTCCTCCATGGTTTCTTCCCATTCGGGCTGTCCCTTCAAAGCCATAATAGATTTTCTGTATATTTCTTCAGGATAAACAGTATTGGCTCTGCCGTCAATAAATACTTTGTAATCGGGATACAGATGCCATATGAAATACCCACCCCATTCGTAAGGATTAAACATGGGGCCGGGCAACTTGTTACTTCTTATAAACTCCACAGCTTCCCTGGGAAACAGAATATTCTCCATGGTCAATTCATCTATTTTGGTTTTAAAAATCCTGTTAGAAAGAATTCCCAATACCGCCAATGTTAGAACCAGAAAAACCACCCCTGTGTTTTCAACTGGCTTTTTATCTTGAATATTAAATCTTGTATTGATCCATTCAATTATGGACTTTAAAATCAAGGCTGCAATGGGTAATACGACAATAGAATATAAGACTGAATGCCTTACCACTGACATCGCCAGGTAGCTGAACCCGAGTAGAAGCAAGAAATCAGAGATTCTGAATTTTTTCCAGAACCAGACAGTAAGAAATAGAACCACCACCGCCGTAAGGGTAAGTGGTAAATTAACTCCAAGATAATCAGGAGGGACCCATTCTATGAGAAATGCTTTGTATAGTTTATCTCTGGAAAAGGAAAAGGGGTACAGGAAATTTTGAAACCCATAAGGGTTAATAAAACCGGCAGCTATGCTGAATAAAAAGACAGTAATTCCATGTTTTAAGGACTTCTTATTTTGCTCCCCGCTGACAACAGCCTGAAAAAAACTTCCTTTATCAATTCTGTTGAGTATGATTTTCAGGATAATTGAAACAATGAAAAACAGTTGAATTACATAGCATAAAATAAAACCCCCATGCATGTTTACCCATAGAAGGGTTATGGGAATCAGCAGGTACAGCATCCAATACCTGGGTTTATGATAGCCCGCTTCAATTATCAACAGGGTTAGAGCAAGAAAAAAATAAGTGAAGAGGTAAGCCCGGACGTCGAAATAAAGGTTTCCTCCTGAAATCAGTACCATAAGTATGCCGGCTATAGAGGCAAGGCTCCAGTTATTGCTGGTTCTTTTCAGGGCCAATGTGAAAACCAGTAAATAAGTCGCAGAAACTATGATAGACTTAAAAAGATAGAGAGCAAAAAAGTTTCCCATTTTATAAATAATGAAAAAGATAATAGCTGCCAGCCATTCATGGTTATGCCATGTCTGGCTGTCAGCGGTATAGGAAAATATATCAGTTCTGGGTATGGCTTTATTTTGGGTAATAACCTCACCTGATTTAAGCATCCAATAGGTATCCGCCGGTGGAATTGGCTGCAGAGTGGCCCATATAACAACCGAGATAAAAATCACAAACATTAGATAACCAATTTTAAACTGATTTATTTGAGTGATAAGTTTCATAAAACTACCTTAAAATAAAATCAGGGAGAATATTCTCCCTGATTCATTATTAATCCTATTGATATTAAGTCAATTATTATTCTCCGCCGCCGCCTTCTTCT
>CAZSLZ010000001.1:0-31849 GCA_964607865.1 uncultured bacterium | reverse complement strand
TGTAAGCATCGGTAAATGTATCATCACCAGCTGAGGGACACTCGGGAACCTGCCTGAGATAATCAGGTTTAATATCGCCTAAATCAGCGGGATATCTTCCGGTGTGGTCGGTTGCATACATTTCCAATGCAGTTGCAACGTTACGCAGGTTAGATGCGCAGGCAGTGTATTGCCCCTGAGCTCTTGCTCTTAAGAAGTTAGGAACCAGAATAGCTGCCAGAATGGCAATAATTGCGATAACGATCATCAGCTCGATGAGAGTGAAACCTTTTTTGTTCATAATAAATACCTTTCCTTTCGAAAATAATTTGCCTTTAAGGCGATTAATATTTGCCTTACGGCGTTGTAAATATCTGTTGCTTCGATCGGGATAAAGTATTATTCATAAAGATTATAACAGTAGTATCCCGGTTTTCTGCACCTCCTTCTTGAAGCAATTTTTGTGATCAAAGCACAGATCTTTTACACTAGTCTATTGAGTAATATACCATAATTTTTCCGGTTAGTCAACTTTTTTCTATCTGTATTATACTAAACTTTCTTTACTTTTACATGGACCATTCGAACTATTTTTTCTATTATTTGAACTATTTTTCTTTCTTCATTGGTAATATTTTACACTATCATATTCCCAGCTACTGTGATTGGTATCACAAATAACAATATTTTTTCGCCGGACATAAAACCCTTGAGTTTATCAAGAGCCTTTCTCAGCATTCTGGAAACTTTCTTCTGGGATACCCCCAGGCTGCCTGCAATCTGGTTCTGGGTAAGATCCTTATAAAAAAATAAATAAATAATTTTTTTTTCCAGTTCAATAAGCTTGTTAATTGATTTCCTTAAAGTAAGTTTTTCTTCTATGCTGAGTTTCTCGTTTTCCGATTCAGTATCGTCAATTTTCTGATAAATGACCCGTTCATCAATTTTTTCAGCTAGATAATTCAAACTTAAGACAGGCCGGTTTTTTAATATTTCGATGATATTGTCCTCGGAAATATTCAACTCTTTTGATATCTCTTCTATAGTAGGGTTACGGTTATTATCATGAATAAACCCCTCAATAAAACCTGCCACCTCTGAACTTATTTTTTTTAACCTGCGGGGCATTTTTACGGTTTCTGACTTGTCCCGTATATAGTGCTTTATCTCTCCAGCAATACAATGGGTGGCATAGGTTATAAATTTAACATTCTTCTCGGGTTTGAAATTATCGACAGCTTTTATTAAACCTATCATTCCGACTTGAATTAAATCATCAAGGTGAATATTTTTTCTGCGATATTTCAATGCAAGGGGCAGAACAAAACTGACATGCAAGGTAATAAGCTGGTCTCTGATTTTTTCATCGCCGGTTTTTCGAAATTCAATAAAAAGAGTTTTTAATTCCTCGTCATTTAATTTCCTGATGTTTTGTTTTTTTGGGGGGCTGGTTTCTTTATTATCCATAATAATTACAAAGGGGACTTGCCTGAGCAAACCCCCATTAATCTACCTGGTTTATAAATGTCACTAACTCATTTGACCGATTATCTGATACAGAGGTAAAAATACTGATATAACGATAAAACCTACAATTCCTCCCATACCTACAATCATGATAGGTTCTAACATGGAGGTCAGGGATGATAACAGATACTCAACCTCGGTATCGTAAAAGTCTGCAATTTTGCTCAACATGGCATCCAGGTTACCTGTTTCTTCGCCTACTGCCACCATCTGGGTAACCATAGGCGGAAACATTCCACTGGCCCCCAGTGGAGAAGCTATTGATTCACCTTCACGGATTGATTCTCTGACCTGCATGACAGTTTCAGAAATAATCTCATTACCAGAAGCTTTACCCACGATTTCCAGAGCCTGCATAATCGGCACACCTGAAGAAAGCAGTGTTCCCAGAGTCCGGCAGAACCGGGAAATTGACACTTTTTTGTTAAGTAAACCGAATACGGGTACATTTAACTTCACCATATCCCATTGGCGTTTTCCCATAGAGGTATTGACGTATCTGTTAAAACCGATAATACCCAGAACTAATATTCCAATTCCAGGAAAAACGTACTTGGGATCTTTGGAAGCTTTGGTAATTCCAATCAGGATTTTTGTCGGTAAAGGCAATGTCAGGTTCATTCCTTCAAACAAGTCCACAAAAGTGGGAAGAATGTATGTCACCAGGAAGAACACAATACCCAGAGCCATTACCAGAATTACTACAGGGTAAGTGAGAGCCGACTTTACTTTTTTCTTCAAGTTAAAGTCTTTTTCCATAAACCCTGCCAGACGATCTAATACCTCATCGAGTACACCACCCATTTCTCCAGCTTTCACCATACTTATGTATAAACTGTTGAACACTTTAGGGTGTTTTCCCAGTGAATTAGAAAGAGTAGCTCCACCTTCCACGTCTCTTCTTACTTGAATCAGGACTTGTTGAAGTTTTTTGTCTTCAGTTTGCTCGGATAAAATATCCAGACATCTTACCATGGCCAAACCGGCATTAATCATGGTGGAAAACTGGCGCGAAAATACAGTTAATGCCTGTTCATTAACACGCCGGTATTCATCCAGAAAAGCCAGAATGTCCTGTTGTCCGCCTCCTGATTTTTCCCGGATATCAATAACTGTATATCGCATATCCTGGAGCTTTTGTGTAGCTGCCCTGAGATTTTGAGCCTCTAAAGTATCACTCCGCAATTGTCCGGATTGATCACGGGCTTTATATTGAAATATAGGCATGCAGCAAAAACCTCCCTTTTAGATTCTGCTTAATTCGCCAACTATTATCATGGCTAACGGTATTAACCACCACCATACCATATCATTCACCCCCTGTAGTAAATTTATTAATTATTCTCCAAAAAAATAAACTCTCCTTTATTCGATTGAATCCAGAGCCCGCCTGAGGTCCTCCGGATGCAAAGTGCTGTTCATGGCGTCTTCGTAAGTAATCTGCTTGTTCTTATATAGTTCAGCCAAAGATTTATCCATGGTACACATACCATGTTTCTGGCCTGTTTGTAAAGCATTGTAAATCTGATAAGTTTTTCCCTCGCGAATCAGGTTCTTAATAGCTGGTGTTGCTAAAAGTATTTCCACTGCCGGAACCCGGCTGATGCCTGATGCATGGGGTATTAACTGCTGAGAAATCACTGCTTCCAGAACCCCTGCCAACTGAACTCTTACCTGTTGTTGCTGGTGGGGCGGAAATACGTCAATAATACGGTCGATGGTTTGAGCCGCATCACATGTATGCAACGTGGAAAAAACCAGATGCCCGGTTTCAGCTGCGGTCAAAGTTCCACTCATAGTTTCAAGATCTCTCATCTCACCCACAAGAATAACGTCGGGGTCTTCACGGAGGGTAGCTCTCAATGCATTATGCCAGGCCTGGGTATCCTGCCCTAATTCCCGCTGGTTAATCATAGCTTTTTTATGGGGATGGATATATTCAATAGGATCTTCAATTGTAATTATATGTACTGATCTCTCCCGGTTGATTTTATCCAGCAGACAGGCAATTGTAGTAGATTTACCCATACCTGTAGCTCCGGTTACCAATACCAGCCCCTGAGGTTTGCAAACCACGTCATCCATAATCGGAGGCAGGTTAAGCTCCTCCCTTTCGGGTACGGTGCTGGAAATAGCTCTTAGAGCAGCTGCGACTACACCTCTTTGTTTATATACGTTCACCCTGAAACGGCCGAAACCACGAACACCGTGAGAGCAGTCCAATTCCCAGGTTTTTTCAAATTTTTCTTTTTGTTTATCGTTTAAAATACTATAAATCAGTCGCTTTACCATATCCGGCATCAAACGGGGAAATTCCGTGGGAACAAGTTTTCCTGCAATTCTCAGCATGGGAGGAAGACCTGCTGTGAGATGCATATCAGATGCCCCTCGCGCAACTGTAGTTTTTAAAATATCATCCATTGTGAATGGAAGGGGATCCATTAGTGCCATTTGTATTACTCCTCCATTTATTAAAAATTATATTTATTATTAAAATTCTGAAGCTTCCACGAAGACTACTCTCAGACATTCTTCGATTGTGATTGAACCTTCCAATACTTTTCTCATGCCGTCGTCCTGCATGGTGCGCATACCTTCTTCCACGGCAGCCTGCTTGATTTCAGCGGTGGAAGCTCGTTGCAAGATCAAACTCTTAATTCTATCAGACATGGTGAGAAGCTCCTGGATACTGGTTCGCCCTTTATATCCAGTCTGTTTACAGTGATCGCAGCCTCTTCCCCGATAGAACGAAATTTCAGCATCGGTAAAAGCAGCCAGGCCAAACTGACGGATTGAATCTATGGGTGGGGTATATGATTCCTTGCAGTTGGGGCATACCTTACGGGCCAATCGTTGAGCCTGCACTGCAATAACCGACGAAGCCACCAGAAACGGTTCCACTCCCATTTCTATCATACGGGATACAGCACCGGGAGAGTCATTGGTATGCAGGGTGCTTAAAACAAGGTGGCCTGTCAATGCTGCTTCAATTGCAATCTGGGCTGTTTCATGGTCACGAATCTCACCCACAAGAATCACATCGGGGTCCTGTCGCAGGAAGGAACGCAGAGCGCTGGCAAAAATAAGGCCGGCTTTTTCGTTGGTCTGAACCTGGTTCAACCCTGCCACCTGATATTCTACCGGGTCTTCAATAGTCATAATGTTGACCTCGGGAGTATTCAATTTGTTCATGGTGGCGTAAAGTGTTGTGGATTTACCTGAACCTGTAGGCCCGGTAACCAGAATCATTCCATAAGGACGTTCTGCCGCATCTTCAAATTGTTTCCGGGTATCAGGGGAAAATCCCAGTTTATCCAGCCCCAGCATAACCGAAGATTTATCCAGAATACGCATAACCACTTTTTCGCCATGCACTGTGGGGCAGGAAGAAACACGAAGGTCATATTCACGGTTCTCATGGCGAAGATGGATCTTACCGTCCTGGGGTACCCTTCGTTCGGCGATATCCAGGTTAGCCATAATTTTGATACGCGAAATCATTGGGGCCTGAATATGCTTGGGGGGCGTCATTACCTCATGCAACACACCGTCAACACGATAACGTACCCGGACATCCTTGGCGCCGGGTTCGATATGAATATCGGATGCCTTATCGGTAATTGCCTGGGAAATAATAAGGTTAACCACACGCACAATAGGCGCTTCGTCAACCATTTCCTTCAGTTTATCCAGGGCGATTTCTTCCTCGGAATCCTCTTCGACTTCCATGGGCCCGAAATCTGTGGCGGAAATATCCTTTACGGTTTCCTGAACCTCCGCCAAGTCGGTAACACCATACTGCTGGTTGATTGATTTATTAATAGATTCTTCTGTGGCAATTACCGGTTCAATATCGAAACCGGTAATAAGCCTGATATCGTCAATAGCCAATACATTCAGGGGATCAACCATGGCCAGAGTTAATTTATTTTCTTTTTGAGCTACAGGAATCACCTTGTAACGTTGAGCCAGGTGCTCAGGAATTGAGCGCGCCAGCTCCGGAGGCAAATCAAACTCATCCAGATCTACAAAATCCACTCCCATTTGCTGACCAATTACTTCAGTTATATCCTTGTCAGATACAAAGCCCATTTGGACCAGGATTTTCTGAAGCGATTCATTTGATTTTTCTACGCGGACCTTGGCCCTCTCCAGTTGCCGGCTGGTTATGAAACCACCATCTACCAGAAGTTCTCCAATGTCCTTGTCCATAGAGCGCGGTGCCATTTGTTTTACCACCTCAATAAAATATTGCGTTTTATTCAGCGAATTTTCTTACAATTCCATGTCAAATATGGTAGCAAACATCAAAGAAATATATTCATGTAGCCCATATATTAACCTGAAAATTACCTTCAACAAAAAAAAAATATATCCTTTTTTAAGCGGTTCTCACCATTACCTCAATATATTTCAGGTATGTTGAAAGTTTTAATAATTTTACCTGAATTCTTTGGTAAAATATCGCTAAATCCTTTTATTATTTATTTTTTACCAAGAAACTAGTCATAAACTTTATAAATTTTATTTCATAAAAACTTCAAAATCTACCATAAAATCATACAGAAGGTTATTTAAAAAATATTTACAACTTTTTAACACAAATCAGCTCTTTTTTAATTGACTCCTACAATTTATAAAGTTATAATTTAACATATGTAATTAAACATCAGGAGAATAAACTATGAATTCTGATTCAATCAAATCAAAATACAACCTTATAGGAGTAATGTCATCGGCCCCTATGGTAAAAGGAAAAAAGGCGGGAAACAAACCTGAAGCTGCCAATGTATCAGAACCCAGAGAAAAAGTCAGCATAAATACCGGCCTTTTCAAGGCAGTTGTGCCAAAAAAACAAAAATCTTCCCGGGAATCCCATTCCGAATCCCTGAAAAACGATGTAAACCAACTGAAGGACGGCTACGATACTTCCAGAGATATCACAGGTGTTCATGCAAAAGAAGGGCGCCCCAGTGAACCTTATAAATTCAGGGTCGATTTAACCAGGTTACGCCCCGGCGCCGAATATGGAAAAGTAGATGTATATACCCTCATTTCCATGGGCGACAAACCCGGTAAGCACAGCCTGCCCGATAACATCGAGGGTTCTACCACCAGAGGGTGGAACCTGGCGCTGGGTACTTATGATAATGAAAACTTCAAAGCAGTGGATGATAAAGGCAAAACCATGCCCAATGCCATAACCGGTGTAAAATTTAATTCTCTTTACAGCAGTGTGGAATTCAGCGTAAATAAAAATGTGCTCAGAGAAAAGGGTTGGAAGGACGGGCAGCCTCTAAACCTTCAGGTTTTTACCGCAAAGGATCGCCACCCTCAGATTACCGACAGTATGGATGATTTTCGCAAGAAACCTTGGGATAATCAGGGAAAACTGACCCGGGTCATAGATACCTCCCGCCCCGATTATATCCCTTCCAGAGATAACAACTGGAAAGATGATATTGTATATTTTATTCTCACCGATCGTTTCGAAGACGGCGATAAAACCAACAACATGGATGTTCAGAAAGGGGATCTCACAAAATACCAGGGAGGCGATCTCAAGGGTATCACCGATAAACTCGATTATTTAAAAGAAAGAGGAGTATCCACAGTATGGGTTTCCCCTGTTACCGAAGGGCAAACTGAATTTGTCAATTCAACAGGTTATCATGGTTACTGGCCCATGGACTTCTTCAATGTTGACCCTCATCAGGGCGATATGAAACAGTTCGGTGAAATGGTTGATCAGGCTCATAAAAGAGATATGAAGGTGATCCTCGATTTACCCCTTAACCATACAGCCTGGGAACACCGGTTCAGAAGTGATCCCGACAAGAAAGACTGGTACCACTCTATCGGCGATATTAAGGACTGGAATGATCCTTACCAGCTGGAGAACGGTTCCATGTATGGATTGCCGGATCTGGCCCAGGAAAACCCCAAAGTATATGATTATTTGATGGATGTAAGTAAATTCTGGATAAAAGAAGGCAAGGTTGACGGATTCAGGCTTGATGCCATGATGCACATTCCCCGCAGCTTCTGGCAGAAATACCAGGCCGATATTAAAAAAGTCGCCGGCCCGGATTTCATGATGGTGGGCGAAGTCTTCCATGGCGATCCTGCTAAACTGGCCCAGTATCAGACCGATGGAATTCAATCCCTGTTTGATCTCTCTCTGTATTTCACCACCAAGGATGTTTTTGCCAAAGACGGTTCCATGAAACAGTTGGCAGGCCGGTTGCAGGAAACCGAGGAAAAATATGAAAACCCCTCAGAAATGATGGCAATACTGGACAACCACGATACAGACCGGTTTATCACCTTGGCTGGCCCTAACGGCAAGGAGAAAATGAAACTTGCCCTGGGCTTCTTAATGAGCATAAATCGAATACCCTGCCTGTATTATGGCACTGAAGCTGCGATGGAAGGCCATTCAGAGCATATGGGCATGCATCCCCCTGAAAACAGGGCAATGATGCAGTTTAACGGTGACCCCGATATGCAGAAATATCTCGATAAACTTGCCCATGCAAGAAACAACTCTGATGCTCTGAAAAATGGAAGCCTTCTGGAAATGTGGAAGGATGATCAGGTTTTTTCCTATTCGCGGATTACCAGAGACGACGAAGCCTTAGTAATCTTGAATAACAGTTATTCAGACCAGTATCGTGAAATTCCCTTAAGGGAGGAGAGCCATACTGAAAACGGCACGGTTTTAAAGGATGTTTTGACAGGCCAGAAAATAACGGTTCAGGATAAGAAGATTAAAGTAAAAATGGGCCGCAAGCAGCCTCTTATTCTGGTTAAAGATAATTAGGCGTTTAGAAAAACAACGCTGAAACAGCGTTGTTTTTTAGTTTATTATAATTATGAATCAAGATATAAAAAATAATGAAAACAAAATAGAAGAAGTTGCCCGGAAGGTGAAAAAAACTGGAAACACTTTTACCACCGTGATGGTGAGCATTATTTTAATTTCAAGTGTTTTGCTGGCTTTTTATACAATTCCCCTGCCTTTTACATATCAGGGGCCCGGTAAATTCATTCCCGCAGCTGAAATTGTCGAGGTGGAAGGGGGAAAGGACCACTCCGGGCAAATTATCATAACTTCAGTGGTAACTGAACAGGCTAACATTTTATTGTACATTAATTCATTATTTAATCCCAATGCCGACATAACCCCCCTGGAACAGCCGGTTTCCCAGGACAGTTCAGCTTTATATCAGGCCCAGGCTGGCCCGGATCCCTATAAAATCCAGTTGAAGGAATCTATCTATCGGGCCAAGGTTATTGCTCTTCAGCAAATGGGTTTCGAACTGAATGTCCACCCCGATGGGGTTCAGGTGGTATTCGTCCCCGAAAATGAAAACCGGAAATATCTTCAACCCGGAGATATTATCACAGAGATAATGGGAATCCGGGTTCGAACCCAGAAGATTTTTACCCGCTATATTGCCCGGGCAGCCCGCCAAAGAACAGAATTTTCAATCCAATATATCAGAGATGGCAATAACAATAAAGGTTATATTTATCCTGAAATAATAGGTAACCAGGTATGGCCCGGGGTTTTTCTGCAAAACCACATGGCCAGGGTTGCCCTGCCCAAAACTATATTTATAAAAGATTTTGAGTTTACAGGTTCTTCCGCCGGCCTTCCTATATGCCTGGAGATTATAAACCAGCTGCAGGAAGAAGATATCACCCATGGAAAAAAGATTGCCGGGACAGGGCATTTAAACGAAGATGGAACTTTAGAACCAGTGGAAGGTGTTAAATATAAAGTATTGGGGGCAGAGAAAATGGGCTGTGATTATCTTATTTGCTCCGCTGAGAATGTGAAAACTGCAGAAAAGACAGCAAAAGAAATGAAAATCATCGGTGTTTCCAGCGTTTCTGATGCCCTTGAAAAATTAAATAGTTTAAAATTATAATATATAATATTATTGAAGGTAACAAAAATACCTGAAAGAATGTGAAACTCAAATAATTGATTTTAATCAGGAGGAAAGAAAATGGCAAAAGTGCCCTGCAAAGCTTGCAGATCTATTCTGGAAATCGGCAATGATACCGAAGAGATAGTCTGCCCTAATTGCGAAAAACAATGGAGAATTAACCGAAAAGGAGGCGGCATTTTACTTCAGCCTGCATCTTTAAGAACCGGCCCTTCCGGGGTTGCTTCTGACGAGAAGAGAAGTAAGATCAGGTCCCGCCTTAAAAATTTGAAGAAGAAATCTTTCGGCGCAGATCAGGAGGATAATGGTGGCGAAGATTCAGGATCCACCTGGGTGCCCGGCCTGTAAACAGAAAAGAGCGGAAACGCTCTTTTTTTATATCAGTCTTATTACGATTTCATGAAATAAAGAAACCGAATTTATCAAATAGTGAAACAATATGAAAAAAAACATTGAACTAAAACAAACTATCAGTTAACATGTTTTTAATATTTTTATCAGTTTACAAAATTTTAACATGAAGTTTACAAAATCGTAATAATGCTTATAATTTTTTTAAGATAAATTAATTTTTCACTCTGGATAATACAATAATATAGTGGTAGAATAGTTACAATAATAAAATTTTCAGGAAGGTGGGAAGTTAAGTGAGTTTTGATGTAACTAAATTTACCCAGTTAGCCCAGATATCATTAAAGACCATTGGCGCTTCAGCCAGTGATAAGCAGGTTAAGGATGATGCCGATGGCGGTGGCATGCAGACCCAGCAGGGTAAAGGAGCCGGCGCTTTTCAGGGCAAAGGCGGTAAGATCCAGGGCGCCCAGAAAAACGCCAAGGGGCTTGCCGGCACAATTAACAATACTGCCGGAGCAATAAAAGGCCGCCAGTCCAGGCTGGAACAATTAGGCGGTGGCAAAAACAAGATGGCTGCAGCCATGCTTCAGAAAAAAGCTGGAGCTGACAGCAGAATAAAGCAGATGAAAGGCGGCCGGGCAACCCAGGCCAGCCAGCATACCGGCAAGGTAAGTCATGATGGTATTAACGATGCAGGCCAGCTTCACGGAATGCGGAACGATTATGCCCAGCGGGCAACAGACTTGGGGCAGAGATTGAACCAGAATACCCAGATGACCGGAAAACAGGTTGAGGCCAATAAGAGCAATGCCCAAAATAAGGCTCAGCAGGTTATGAAGGCAGTTGGCCATGGTATGAAAAAACAACTGCACGGAGTGAGGGAAAAAGTTGAAAAAGGCCTTTCCAAGAATTTTAAATGTATGGCAAAAGCATTTCAGGGCATGTCCAAAGCTCATGATGCTGTTGCCAAGGCTGAACAGGCAATAGGAAAAGCTCTCGCTTCCAATCCTTATACTGCATCTATGGCGCCTCCTCATTTTGCAAAAGCCCAGGCGAACCAGGCCAAATCTAAACAATGTCAAGCCAAAGCCAAACAATCTGAGCAGAAGTCAAAACAACATCAGATGCAGGGTAAAAAAGAGAAGGTTCAAAAGAAAAAAGAAGACAAATTACAGAAACAGGCCAAGAAGTTAGCTAAGGATTTCGCAAAGAAGTTAAAAGAAGGCAAGAAGAACTTGAAGGAACTTGGCAAACAGAAAGAAGCCCTTCAGAAAGGCCAGAAAGATAACCAGAACAACGATAAAGATGCAATTAAAAGATTGCAGGAATTGAATGCCAAACCCCAGAAGGCTGGTGGCGCCGGAAAACAGGACGGCGGTAAGCAGGCCGGTAAGGGCGATCAGGCTAAAAAGCAACAGCAAGAGAATCCTTTAAAGAAAGCCCAGCAACAGCAACAGCCTCAACAGGCACAGCCTCAACAGGAAGCCCAGCCCCAGCAGCAGGCCCAACAACAGCCTGCCGGTGGCGAAGCGCCTGCTGGTGGTGGAGCGACTGCCGGCGGTGGAGCGACTGCCGGCGGTGGAGCAACTGCTGGTGGTGGAGCAACTGCTGGTGGTGGAGCGACTGCCGGCGGTGGAGCGCCCGTGGCAGCAGACTCTGGGCCCAAGGTAGATACTTCAGCGCCCAAAGCTGAAGCTGCGCCAAAAGTTGATGCTGCCCCCAAAGCAGATACCAAGCCTGCCAATGACGCTGGAGCTGCCAAAGCTTCAACCGAAACTGCACCTAAAAATACTGCTAAGGATAACCAGGCGGGGGAAACAGCGAAGAAGGCTGACTCCAAAGATGTGAAGTCGGATAACAAGGTCGGCGAGGTTTCCAAGCAGGGTGACGACAAGAAAACCAAGGAAACCGATAAGAATAATAAAGCTGAAGATAAAAAAGACAAGAAGGCCGAGGACAAAAAGGACAAGAAGGCTGAAGACAAAAAAGACAAGAAGGCCGAGGACAAAAAGGACAAGAAAGCTGAAGATAAAAAAGACAAGAAGGCCGAGGATAAAAAGGACAAAAAATCTGAAGAGGCCAGGAAGAAAGAAAAGAACGAGAAAAAGAAGAAAGCCAAGAAGAACGAAAAGAAGAAGAAGTTGGCTCAAAAAAAGAAAAAACAAAAAGCTAAAAAACAGAATAAGATGAATAAAATGAACAAGATGAACCAGGGTATGGGCAAGGAAGATGAAGGCGGCGCATCCCTGAATAATTCCATCGAACAGAAACTGAAAGAATTATCCAAGGAAATTGTTAACAATAATCAGCAATTGAGTACCCAGGCCGGGGACGAATCGGTGAAAAAAGTTTCCGAACAGGGTGCTGAAGGCTTGAAAGGCGCATCAAAACTGGGTGGCGCTACAGGCGGAGCCCCAGCGGGCGGCGCAGGAGCATCTGGCGAAGCCGGGAAGGCCGGGAGTGCAGGCGGAGCTACTAAAGCAGGTGGAGCCGGTGGTTCAAGTGGTGCCAGTAAAACTGGAGGAGAGGCAAAAGCTGGTGAAGGCAAAGCAGGTAAAACTGATGATTTGAAGAATATTGCTGATGACAATCGTAACAAATATCGTTTATTACGGTTAACCCATGCAGGCGCCACAGCCAAACATATGCATGTTGCCAAGGATACCAAGCAAATAGTTGGCAAGGCATTCGAAGATTCCAGCCAGAAACCATCCTCGGAATTGAAGGTGGTTACCGGTAAGGGAGCCGGCGGCGAGGGCCAGTCCGGAGAGGCGGGCAAAGCTGGAAAACAGGAAGGCCAACAGAATAAAGCAGATCAAATGAAGAAAGACCAGAAGAAGAATCCTTTTGAAGATAAGCTTGGTCAGCAAGGCCAACTTGGTCAGCAGGGCCAACTGGGCCAGGATATGGAAGGCCTGGGCGACAATGATGACTCTGAAGGAATTGGCGACACCGAATTCGGAGGAATTGGCGACAACCAGATGGATGATACCATGGAAAGTATAACCGATAATATGGACGAATAAATTAAATAAGAAAGGGTGGTCAATACTTGATTTGCCCACATTGTGACAGTAAGAACCCTGAAGGAGTGGAAGTTTGCCAGGTCTGCCGGCAACGATTTCCAGCCACTGTCAGTTTTGGCCAACCTGTCGAGAAGTTAAGAGAAATCGGAAGGAGAGTGGTTCGCAGGGATTTACCTGCGGATCCCTCTCATTTTCATAGAGTTTTCGAAACCATCGAGGAACAGGTTCAAGAAGTGCTGGATAAAGCTGTAGAGTTGATCGAAGCGAATATAACCGATTTACAGAGAATACAAGAAGAAGCCCGAAGAAACGGCATAGAAGTTGAAGAGTTGGATCTGGAAAGTTTCACTCAAATGTTGAATGAGTTTGAAAATGTTCAGATTGACATTACATCAGGCTTAAAGGAGATAAAGGATAGTATTGTAGATGCCCGTACCTCGGAAGATATTACCCGGGGCCTCAGGGATTATTCCGAAGGCATGTCCCAGATCGAAGCAGCTTTCAACCGGTTGGAAACCTTGATTTTTGAAACCAGTGATGTTTCAACCCTGACCCAGCCCCCCGAGGATCTGGATGTGCCCAGCGAGTTGTTTTTAACTCAAAGAGAGTTGGGAAAAGCGGTGAAAAGCCTGGATGCCTTCGAAGATATGGAAGACCCCAAATTGTTACGTTATGCTCTGGTAAAAATGGAAGTGGCAAAAGAGGTCATTTTCAAAATGCTGGAGGATTACGAAGACGTTGACACAGATACCCTGGCCGGTGAAGTTGACGAATTGGAAGAAACCTACGCTGATGAAACTTTGATGGATGAGGAATTCGAAGAAGAAATGGAAGAGGAATTTGATGAAATTGACGAAGAAGAGCTGACCGAAGAAGAAGCTCTGGAGCTTATGTATAAAGATGTGGAAGAAATCGTCAGCATCGAAGGCCTTAAAGAATTAATGTCAACCAGTGATGATTCAGGAGAAGAAGCTGAGGGCTATGAGGAAATCTTTAAGGACCGGGATTGGAAACTGGTGGAAAAAGAAGAAATAGCCATTGAATTACCTTATAAATCAAAGAACCATGAATTTAAAGAAGAAACAGCAGAAGAACAACCTGCCGATGAGGAATTCGCCGGGAAGCAAGAAGAATATGAATCCGGCATAGCCCAATCGATTTCATCTTTGATAAAACAAATTGAACAATAGTCAAAAGGCTGCCTCGGCAGCCTTTTTTATTTTCAGGAGGAAAATTGAATAACAAGAAAGTCTATTTTTATGAAGAGCAGAAAATGAAACAAATCTGGCTGGTTCTTTTTATTATTTTTCTGGTGGGAATCTTTCTTTATATTTTTGTTAAAGAAGTCATAATGAAAAAAACCGCTTTGGCTGGCTCACCCCCCGTGGGTTTTACAATTTTCATGTTTATAATATTCGGGGTCTTAATGCCGGTGGTTATGTTTATAGCCAAACTGATTACCAGGGTGGAAAAGGAGGGCATTTATATCCGTTTTTTCCCTTTTCATTTCAAGTTTTTGTTTTTTCCTTTTGACCATATTCAGAATTACTACAACCGGGAATATAAGCCCATACCTGAATATAGAGGCTGGGGAATCCGCAGGGGTTTACACCATGGCTGGGCATATAATGCCTACGGAAACCAGGGGCTTCAACTGGAAATGAAGGACGGGGAAAGAATACTTATTGGAACTCAGAGGCCCGATGAATTTGTGGAAGCAATAGATGAAGTTCTGGAAAAAGAAGAAAAAATTTAAGGTTCTTCCCGAATATAATAATTTTTACATATCAAAAGGGCACCATTCCATTACTACATTACTTCTGCCGTCATCGAAACAACAGTTTTTTAAACAGAGCCCCCCGCAGGGTTCAACCCCCATTCCCCGGATTATTTCGTCATGGGTGTCGCAATTGTCCCAATGGTCCACATGCATTCTATGGGAGTCAGGATGCCTTTGAAAAAAAAATGCGTAGTGGGTTCCGGAAGAGGGGCAGGTAGGCACCACGCTGATATAATCTGGGTGAGGCAAAAACTCGCTGTTGGATGTAACATCTCTTCCGTAGTGAGTACCTATTTCCCACACTCCATCGGCATCAGCCATCATCATGGCGCTCATAATGACTTTCATGTTTTCCATACAGGCGGTAAGTTGGGCTCTACCCCGAGCCTTGCTTATGTTGGGAATGATTATGGAAGCCAGAATGGAAATAATGGCGATGACAATCATCAACTCGATTAAGGTGAATCCTCGATATTTCATAAGCGTCCTCCTTTTATTCGATATTATATATTATACCCAGTTTACATAAATTTCAGACAAAAAAATGAATTTTCCTGGAAAAAGAAAATTATTTCTTTAGATGGTAATTTATGTTTATTGCTATATTTTAATTCAATATTGTAATTTTTTACCGCGACATTAACTCTGTTGTTTATTCTGCTTTTTTCAAACTAAAACGGAACCTGGTTTTCCCTGGGGAGGATTCCACCTTTATTTCACTATCATGGGCATCAATTATTTCTCTTACGATGGCAAGCCCCAGCCCTGACCCTGATTCCCGGCGGGTACGGGATTTATCCACCTTATGGAACCTTTCGAAAATATGATCAATTTCATTTTTTGGAATACCCTTGCCGTTATCTGTGATTTCATAAACTATATTTTCTTTACTTTCAAATACGTTTAATACAATTAGTACTCCATTTTCATTATGATAAAGGGCATTATTCACCAGGTTCTGAATAACCTGGGTTATTCTGTGTTGATCTCCCAGGGCAGTTTTTTCCTTAATTTCAATGTTGGTTTCAATCCGGGCATTTTTTTGTTCTGCCAGCAGGTTTGTGGTTTCCAATACCCTTTCCACGGGGGCCAGGGCATCGAAAGCCTGGATATTTAACTTGATTTCGCCAGCTTCGAATTTTGACAACTCCAGAATATCATCCACCAGTAATGAAATTCGCCGGGTCTGGTTCAGAATTGCTTCCATACTTTTTTGTTTTTCTTCATCGGTTTCAATTATGCCATCCAGTATTGCTTCAGTGTTTGCCCGTATCGAAGTTATGGGGGTGTTCAGTTCGTGAGAGATATCCCCCATAAGTTTCAGGCGGTTGCTGATTACTTTATCCAGTTTTCTTGCCATTTTTTCAAATGCCCGTGCCAATGTGCCCAACTCATCTGCCCTGGAAGTATCCACAGGGGTTTCAAAACTCCCCTCGCTTATATTATGGGCTGCCAGTTTTAACTTTTTTATCGGTTTCAGAAAATTCCAGGACAAAACCCCAGCTGCTGCCATTGCGATTAAAACTGCGATAATGACTGCATTAATCAGAATAACCCCAACCTGGGACATTCTGGGCTTTGGGGGGCCCTGTGGAAAATTCAGAATTATAAAACCTGCCAGGTTATTATTAATATAGAGGGGATAACCATTGTAATTCATTGTGAGAAGGTTGTTGTTTAAATCTATTTGAAAGTACCCTTCAATCATATTGCCTTTTTTTAATCTTGATAATTTCTGTTCAGTTAATTGAAACTTAAAAAAATCTTCCATATCGGGGCCGGGAAGTGGAGTCGCAAACACCAGCTCACCGTTTTTATCCAGTATTTTTATGATGATCCCGGACATCAGGGAAATTCTGCCTGTATCTCTGCTCAGTTCTTCCAGAGTGTTAATTTTCTTTGACTGCGCCATAAGATATTCATAAACAGCATCAGCCCTGATACTCATTTCAAAATTCTGGCGTTCTTCCTGTAATTTCCGTGGTGAATTAACCGCCACCAGAATTATGATGCCCGAGGTTAAAATAATGACTATAAAAAAGTAGGATATAAGTTTCCAGAAGATTGAATTTTTCAATTTATTCTTCAAATTTATATCCTACCCCCCTGATACTATGGATATACTGGGTTGTTCCGCAGAGCTCTTCCAGTTTCTTTCGCAGGTTTCTTACATGGACATCTACTGTACGGGTCTCTCCGATAAAATCGTCTCCCCAGATAAGCTCCAGTATTTGTTCTCTGGGATACACCCGTCCCGGATGTTCCATTAACAACTGCAGAATAGAAAATTCTGTGGTGGTCAGTTGAATTGTTTCTTTACCATAATAGAGGTTTCGGCCTGCCAGGTCCAGGGTAAGGTATCGAGATTCAATAATTTCCTTTTTATTTTCTTCCTGTTGTATTGTTTTCTGGGTATATTCAATGCGGCGAAAAAGGGATTTCACTTTTGCCACCAACTCTCGGGGAGAAAAAGGTTTGGTTACATAATCGTCGGCGCCCAATTCGATTCCCAGAATTCTATCAACCTCGTCTTTTCTGGAGGTCAAAAAAATCACCGGGAAAAAATAATCTTTTCTAATATTTCTCAATATTTCCATTCCATCCATTCCCGGCAGCATAATATCCAGTATGGCCAGCTCTGGCGGCCTCTCCCGAATAGCCTCCATTGCCAAATCTCCTCTATAAAACACCTTTACGTTGAAACCATCCCGTTGCAGATATTTAAAAACAACATCGGCAATATCTTTTTCATCTTCCACAATATAAATTAATTTATTCATTTCAAACTCTCCTGTTAACTAAAAATACTTAAATCAACCCGGGCCTTTCCCTTTTTCAGGTTTTAAAAATTTTATGAATTATAATTTTTTAAACATGGAAGATATTATCTTTTTTAAAGTTAAATTAATGTTAATAATGTAAAATATTAGTTAAATCCCTTTACGAAAAGATAATCAATCTGATAAAATATATATAGAGAATTTTAAAGGATGATTTGATGGCCAATAATATTCAGCATCTAAAATACGTTTCTCATCAGAATTTAATACAGGATGTAAAAAGAACCCAATCTGCCAGAAATGCGACAAAAGTTCAGGGTTCTCATTTGGCTGTTTCTCAGAAGATTAACAAACCCCAAAAAACCCACTCTTCAAAGATTATAACAAGAAGTAAGAAAGGTAAAGGGGTAAAATCCGGCATTCTGGGATATTTTAAAAAAGCTACCGGAGGCGTTCAGAAGAAAGAAAACAAACAAACAGGCACCAGTTTTCCCGGCCGCCCCTGCCAGTTTGATACCCAGGACCATATAAAACTCTCCCTGGAAGCCCGGGATGAAATTCGAAACCAGCAGGACCCCTTTGCAGCTATAAGGGAAAGAAACCCCATTAATATGAAAGCCTTCTGTGAAAACCTGGGGCTGGTCCCACCTGAAGAAACCACTCCTCCTTCAAAAGAAGGAGTACCACTGAAAGAGAAACTAGAAATCATCTCAATGAGAACTGCCGGCAAAGGTTGGGAATAAACTCCTTTAACCTTGATTCAATCCATTCAGCTTATGCCACACAACTTTTTCATGATGCTTTAACCAGCATTTTATTTTCACTTTAAGTTACATCTGAAACTGATATTTCAAAAAGCCAGCCAAATTATTTCTCCGGCATTATATTCTATCATTGTGAAATTATGGCGTAACCGTGACAATCTCAGTTTAGATCAGGTTGGTTCCAAACCCGCATACCTGAGGGGCACAGAGATCGCTACGTCGCTTGGCGCTCCTCGCGATGATGAAATTCGGGTTGGTTCCATTCCCATTTACCTTGCGTCGGTGAGCAACATATTCTTTTTCATTTTCCACCCAGCTACATTGCGAACAATTTGTTCCCCCATTCTTAATGGGGTACGGCGCTTGGCGCTCCCCGCGATGACGAAATTAGAATTTCTCAACTTGCAGATAAAGAAGCTGCCCTTTTGGGACAGCCTCTTTTATGTTAATGTTTATGTCCGTGATCGTGATCATGCCTTGGTTGTTCTTCGTGATTTTGCTTTTCCTCTTGATGAATATGCTCATCTTCGACAGGATTTTTGCCTCCCCGTGGCCCTTTTAACATTTGCTCCATCCGCTTTAATTTCTTTTCGGGTATTTCAGTATTCTTCTTTTTTCCATCTATTTTATTTCTTGCTTTCTGCCGTAATTCTTCTTCGGTAGTTTTTCCATCCTTTAATAGAGTAATCTCTTCCATATGTTTTCTGACAATCCGATCCGTGGGATCCATCTTTTCCCACATTCTGGCATATTCCAGAGCTTCGTCGTAGCGTTTTTCTTTTCTTAACACCCAGACGATTCTTCTGAGACTATTTGCCATCTCGGTTTTTTTATGGGCCAGGTTCATGGCTTTTGTATAATGATTCAGAGCTTTGTCCCAGTCTTCCATTACGTAATAAATTTCACCCAGGGTGTGGTTTAACTTGAAGCTGTTGGGGTTATATTTGAGCCCTTCGTTAATAAACTCGATTCCTTCTTTATATTTTTTAAAGTTAATGGCAAGATGGTAGCCGCCAAAGTCGTAGGCTTCAACCTGATGTGGATCCAGTGAAGTAACGAGGCGGTGTAGTGGCAGGGTTACAGGATCATTTGCCCAGTAAACGTTTTTTTCCCGTTCGTGGTGATAAAGGTCAGCTCTAATTTTTAAATAGGCAGCCAGTATGGTTCTCAATTCTCCCAGAAACTGGCCCATAATCTGGGTTCCTATGGATCTATCCAGGTTTTCACTGAAGTATTCGCTTTTTGCCTGGGCAAGGTGAGTGGACATATTAACCGACAGGGCAAACAGAACCACAATAATAATATGTTTATAATAAGTTTTCAGAAATTTTTTTGTATTCATAATAAGCCTCCGTTATTTTTTCTTTTTCAAATCTTCAACATAGGCCTTTAAAATTGCCATCAGGAAGAAAATCAAGTATGTGTTGCGGGCAATAACCCATATCCGGTAACTGTTTGTCCAGGTCCGCCAGGACTCTCCGAAATAATCGGTATGAAAAAAATCGCCGGAATGGTCATGTTTACTTATATCGTGCTCCTCTTCCTTTACATCGGATACCTCAACATTGCTCATTTCTTCAAATTCATTTTCGTGCTCGTGCTTGCGTTGTTCTACTTCTTTTTCGTGTTCGTGCTTTTCTTCGGCGGCTTCTTTAGCTTTATACCGGAAGATCTCTTCTCTTTCAACCTGTATGAGAGCTTGCCGTGCTTGAATTCTGGCTTCAGCAGATGTGGAGTAGGTAAGTTTTTCGACCAGGATTTCGTTATATCGGCTTACAATCCGGGCTTTTACCTGATATGGCTTGTAAATCATTATAAGGCCGATCACAAATAGAATAATTAGTATTGTAAAGTTTCTTTTTCCGTGCAGTCCGTTCATACGATATCACCTCATTAGTTATAAAGCCTGTTTTAATTTAACATGTAATAAATATTCTATGCCTTACTATTTGTTTCCTATCATAGTTGATAAAAAACATAATAGATGAGCAGGCTTACCGATATACCCAGAAGAGCGCCCAGCACCACTTCGAACCACTTATGAAATTTTGCTTCAATTCGTGACTGGGCAACCAGCAGGGCAAGAAAAAAAGCCAGGGATGTGGCAAGAATATTCTTGGTCATCAATAATATGGCGGTAGATACACCGAATGCCACTGCGGCATGGCCGCTGACCAGCCCTCCCTGCATAAATTTTCCTTTACCTCCCAGCGCTTTCCCTACCACTACCCCTATTATGGTAATGGCAAATATAATAATAGGCAGGTGCACCCAGGATTCCCTCACCCTTCTTAGCACCGCCATCAACAGAGGCCTTTTCATGGCCGAGAATAATATAAGATAACTTACAGCCAGGGCATTAATTGTGGCAATCAGAACGCTGCCTGCCGCCACATCCTTGGCTATCCGGGCCAATGGGTGGTGAGAGAGGGTCAGAAGATCTACGAATGCTTCCATGGCGGTGTTGAACATTTCTGCCACCATAACCAGGGCAATTGCAAAGAAAATCATTACAATTTCCAGTTTTGTAAGATCCAGTACCAGGGCCGCCAGCAGAACAGCCAGGGTTGCCACAAAATGGATCTTCAGGTTTCGTTCGGTTTTAAAGGCATAAATGATACCATCAACGGCATGATTTATGCTTTCGGAAAATCTTTTCATTGCCTGTTAATTTGCCTGTTCATTTTCTTCAAGTCGGGAAAGGATGCTGTTTTCTTCCTCTCTCATGAAATTTTCCTGATACACGTTCTTATGGTCATACCCGAAAATATGCAGAATTCCATGTATTAAAAGAATCTTAAATTCCTTTTCCGGGGAATGGCCGTATTCTTCTGCCTGCTGAATGGCCCGGGGAACAGAGATAATTATATCTCCCAGTAAAGGCAAATAGCCTTCATCTTCAGGGGCAGGCATCTCATAGCCCTCGTCCTGGGGAAAAGAGAGTATATCTGTGGTTCCTTTCATATTTCTGTATTGTTCGTTAAGAGCTGCCATTTCCTCATCGCCCACCATGGTTATTCCCAGCTCACCCCTGCAAGTCAACTCGGCAACCCTGAAAATTTCTGAAACTAAAAGCTCAATCTGATCGGGAGGGATAATTTCCGGCCCGGTTTTATAGTTAACGTATATTTTAAGCATATCTACTCCTTTAAATGAAGGGAATTAATCTCGAATTACGGAATTATCTATAGTAAACCTTTTTCATCTCAAGTCCTTGATAATCCTGCGATAGGAGGCAATTTTGAACAGAATTTATATTGATGGAAACCATCTTACCATCGAAGAAGTTCACCAGGCTTCTCTGGGGGGGGCTTACGTGGAAATCCACGAATCGGCGCTGGAACCCATCGAAAAATCCAGAAAATTTCTGGAGGAAAAACTTAAAGAAGATAGAGCCCACTATGGCATCAATACCGGTTTTGGCGATTTTGCCGGGGTCAGAATATCCCATCAGGATCTGGCCCGGCTTCAGATTAACCTGGTAAGAAGCCACAGCGCCGGAGTGGGTGAGAAACTACCCGTGGAAGTTGTACGGGCAATGATGGTTTTGAGAGCCAATGCCCTTTGCCGTGGAAACTCCGGAGTTCGCAGAGAAGTAATAGAAACTCTTCTGGAAATGTATAACAAGAGAATTTATCCCGTGGTTCCCTCACGGGGTTCGGTGGGCGCCAGCGGCGACCTGGCACCCCTTGCCCACATTGCCCTGGCGATGATAGGCGAGGGCGAAGTGGAGTATGCCGGTGAAATTGTTCCCGCAAGGGAAGCCCTGGTTCAAAACCAGATAACCCCGGTTATCCTTCAGGAGAAAGAAGGGCTTGCACTTATTAACGGCACCCAGTTGATGACCGCCATAGGCTGTATTGCCCTGGCGCAGATGGAAAGGCTGATGAAAACCGCTGATGCACTGGCGGCACTCACCGTGGAAGTTCTGCTGGGCACAGATAAATCTTTTATACCTCAGATTCAGCAGGCTCGTCCCCATCAGGGCCAGATTGATACTGCGGAAAATATGCTGAAATTACTTAAAAACAGCGAAATTATTGAATCTCACCGCAATTGCAAAAAGGTTCAAGACCCATATTCCCTCAGATGCATACCCGCAGTGCACGGAGCTGTGAGGGAAAGTATGGAGTTTGCACGAAAGATATTTACCACCGAGATAAATTCATCGGTGGATAATCCCCTGTTATTTCCCGATGAAGATCTTATAGTTTCCGGGGGCAATTTTCATGGCGCCCCGGTGGCTATTGCCCTGGAGAGCCTGGCTGTTGCCCTGAGTTTTACAGCCAATATTTCAGAACGCAGAACAGAAAGAATGGTAAACCACCATTACAGCGACCTTCCTCCCTTCCTTACAAGGGACGGGGGCCTCAACTCGGGATTCATGATTGCCCAATATACAGCTGCGGCCCTGGCTTCCGAGAATAAAGTATTATGCCACCCCGCCTGTTGCGATACCATCCCCACCTCCGCCGGCCAGGAAGACCATGTCAGCATGGGGTCCATATCAGCTTTAAAATTAAAACAGATTCTGGAAAACACATGGCATGTTCTGGCGGTGGAAGCTCTGTGCGCCGCCCAGGCCCGGGAATTTCATGAAGGAAAAGAATGCGGAGAGGGAACCCGGGTAGTTTTTGAATCTATCCGGCAAAAAGTCCCGTTTATGGCAGTGGATAGAGCTGTGGGCAAGGACATCCTTACGGTTTTGTCTATTATTAAAGATGAAGGATTCATGAATAATATTGAAGAAAAAACTGGTAACCTCAGATAAGTTTCCATGGGTTCTGTAAATAGCCAGTAATTTTTAACCTGGAGAGGATATAAACATGAGTTATGAAAACGATGAAAATATTCCTAAAAGTCCCGAAACCAGCCTGTTGCCCAACCTTCCGGGGTTAGATTCCCTTGATGCCCGTTTTGGCAGAGAGGAAGACCCAACCCGCCGTTTTTTTGAAGAAGAAGATATTCAGGAAGTTGAAAAACAGGGGGTTGATCCCCTTGGGGCGGATTCTCAAGACATGCAGGAAACCCTGGAAGTGGATATGTACGAACAGGCTCCTGGTGAGGGCCCATATTTGAATATTGAAGAGAGAATTTACGTAATCGAAGATTCCATCCGTGAATTGTCAGGCCAGCTTTCAGACGTTGCCGAAGGTTTGGAAGAACTGTTTAAAAGGCTTTCGGTGGTCATGAGAGATTCTCAGCGTTCCATTAAAAAAACAGAAAAACTGGGAGAGCACCTGAAATTTCTGGAAATTAAATTTCAGGATAGAATACTGGAGGGGGATGATCACTCCAGCCTGGCAAGTATCGAGGAAATTGAAATATTGGATAAAAAAATAAGTGAGTTAAAACTTGAGCAGCAAAGTAAACTGGAACAGGTTGAAAATATGTTCCGAAGTGATGTTGTAAGCAACATTCAGAAAATTCATAAACACATGTCCTCACTTGAAGATGATTTGATAAAACGTATCTATACCATTGAAGAACAGGAGCAGGGAATTCATAAGGAAGAATTTGAGAAATTGTCGAACAGGTTGGACCAGTTAAAAGAAGATGTAAACGAGAAAAATGAGAAAACTCAGAATAATTTGAACAACCTGAAAGCAATTTTTCTGGTTAACCTGGAAACATTGTCGGGAGAATTCAGAAATTTCCGTGAAGATTTGAACCTGCGATTCGCTGAAATTGATACCCAGATCAAGGATGAACTCGATAAGAAGATATCTTTCCTGGAAAGCCGGTTAACGGAAATGAACCGGGTTTTTGACGAACAGGTGGAAAACCTGAACGGGGAATATAATAAACGAATAACCAATATGAATAAAGAAATAGATACCACCAGG
This sequence comes from uncultured bacterium, assembly GCA_964607865.1. Lineage (GTDB taxonomy): Bacteria > Vulcanimicrobiota > JAJTBE01 > JAJTBE01 > CAZSLZ01 > CAZSLZ01. Next base: position 7,835 of record CAZSLZ010000001.1, on the reverse strand, counting down.
ACCCAGCTTGAAGAGTTATCCGACAACAGAATGCCGGTTCTGGTAGAAGATATTGAAACCCTGAACAAGAGAATTGAGAATATAAGCGAAAACTTCACTCTGGAAATCGAAGTTTTTTCAGAACAAATCAAAAAAGAAATTCAACTGGCTTATAAGAACGAAGAAGACATCAGGCAGGTTTTTCAACAACTGAAACAGCAGGAAGAAGTTAACCTGGAATCGGATGTTGCCTTCGAGGAAATTACTGAAAGGGTATTGGAACTTTCAAATAAACTGGAAGCTGTTATTAAATATAAGATCAATACTCTGGAGGATAGGTTGTTGAAGATTCAGATCGGAATGGAAAAGGAAATGGACGGAAGGCTGAAACCAGTAGAAGAGCAGATTGACAAGTGGAAACGAATATTATCGATGTTAAAAATGTAAAGAAGGTTTAAATATTGAAAAAACCCAATCAAAATCAACCAGAAAAAGGCAGAAATACTGGCAGGGTAGTTTCTTCCCGGACGCGTATCCAGCCGAAAAAACTCAGCAGGGAAGTAACCCGGGTTTTAAACAAAGCTGATGCCCAACTCGAGAAAACCCGGGAAAAGAATTCGCCTGAACTTGATAATACAATAAAAGTTATGAAGGAACCTGCCACTGATGTCAATTCAGTAGAATCAGCAGGTTCCTTGTTAATAGCCACTGAAGATCTATTTTTATCCCCCGAAGAAATTATTGATTATCCAGAGCCTGAAAAACTCGATTTTTCCCTTGAAGATCTTCTCCGGGTCATGGTAGAGCACAGAGCTTCCGATCTTCATCTGCGAGTCGGCGCGCCTCCCACGGTAAGGCTGGATGGGAATCTGGTCTATGTTGGTGATGAGCCTCTTGATGAAAAGGAATGCAAGGATTTAATTCTTCCCATTATGAGTTCAACCATGCGGGGGATGCTGGCAAAACGCAGGGAAGTGGATTTTGCCTATGCCATACCCGGTGTGCGTTTCAGGGTGAATGCCTTTTTGCAGAAACAGACGGTGGGGGCAGCTTTTCGTCTTTTATGGTCCGAGATTCCCACTTTCGAAGAATTAATGCTTCCTCCGGTTATGAAAAAACTTTGTGAGTACAAGCACGGGCTCATTCTTGTTACCGGGCCCGCCGGAAGCGGAAAGTCCACCACCCTGTCATCCATGATCAATTACATAAATGAAAGAAAGCAGATACATATAATCACCGTAGAGGACCCTATTGAATTTATTCATAAAGACAAAAAATGTATTGTAACCCAGCGGGAAATTGGGACTGATACCGGTTCATTCTCTACTGCCCTTAAACAGGCTTTACGCCAGGACCCTGATGTGATTCTGATAGGTGAAATGAGAGATGCAGAAACCATAATGACTTCAGTTCTGGCAGCGGAAACCGGGCACCTGGTGCTGTCAACCCTGCACACTCCCAATACTTATCAGGCGATTAACCGGATTGTGGATGTATTTTCCGGAGATTCACAGAATCAATTCCGCCTGTTATTATCCAACACCTTACGGGGGGTTGTTTCTCAACGCCTACTTTCAAGAAGCGATTTATCCGGCAGGGTACCAGCTGTGGAGGTAATGCTCAATACATCCACCGTAAAGAGCCTTATACTGGAAGGCAATACAGGTGCTATTTATGATCACATCAGGGAAGGAAAGGTGGAAGGTATGCAGACCTTTACCTCTTCTCTGCTTCAGTTGGTGGCAGAAGGCTATATCAGCAAGGAAGAAGCTCTCTACCACGCAGATTATCCGACTGAAATAAGATTGGCCCTGGAGGGGCATACTACCGGCGCTGTACATACTGACGAAGAAAGTAAGGATGATTTAATATCCTGGTTATAAAAGGAGTTTGTTTTGGATAATACTGATCTGGAATTTTTGGCCAAAAGCGCCACTGAAGAACTAAATCAACTCTTTGGTTCTAAAGTTGATAAAAATAAAAATTTAAAAAAATTAAGAGAAGCTGCGGAGAAGGCATCACAGAAAAAGAAAAAGACCCAGCCTGAAGCATCTATTAAACCCCGTGAAACAAGTGACAAATTTGACATTAAGGAACTGCTTCAGGTAATGGTTACCCATGAAGCTTCCGATTTGCATCTGAAAGAAGGTTCTCCTCCCATGGTAAGAATTCATGGTGATCTATATCCTGTGGGGGATGAGAGTTTGACTGCCAGGGAAACAAGGGAGATGGTTTTTGATATTTGCAAACCTTCCCAGAAAATTATTCTGGATAACGGCAGGGAAGTGGATTTTGCTTATTCCTACAGGGAAGGCAGGTTCAGGATTAACGCATACTGGCAGAAATCCACTCTCAGCGCTTCTGTAAGAATGATTAAGGAGAAAATCCCCACATTTGAGAGCTTGAATTTGCCATCCAGCATAAAAAATCTCATGGCTCACAAGCACGGCCTGGTATTGGTGACAGGGCCCACCGGCTCAGGTAAATCCACAACCCTGGCTGCCATGATCAATTATTTAAACGAGAACAAAGCCATCCACATAGTATCTATCGAAGATCCCATTGAATATATCCATACCCATAAAAGAGCTCTTATCACCCAGCGGGAAGTGGGAGCCGACACACTCTCCTTCAAAATGGCGTTGAAATACTCCCTGCGCCAGGATCCCAATGTAATACTCATTGGTGAAATGAGAGATCCTGAAACCATTATGATTGCAGCCCAGGCAGCAGAAACCGGGCACTTTGTCCTGTCCACCCTTCATACTCCCAACACAGTACAGGCAATTACCAGGGTAACCGATGTCTTTGACGAGGATTCCCAGAAACAGATAAGGCTGCTTCTGGCCAGCAATTTGCGGGGAATAGTTTCTCAGCGGCTTCTCTCCCGTGTTGACGGCAAGGGCAGAGTACCCATAGTGGAAATCATGATTAATACCCCCACCATAGCCAGCCTTATACTGGAAGGTGAAGTCAATGAAATCTACAAGTATATAAATGAAGGGGCAACCCTGGGAATGCAGACCATGAACCAGTCTTTATATTACTCCTATAAGGAAGGGCTTATTTCCTATGAAGACGCCCTTGCCAATTCTGACCACCCCACCGAATTGAGAATGTCCCTGGAGGGATATATTTCCAGCTCAGATGTGTTTAAAACCGGCGAGGATGGCTCCCTTATGTCCTGGCTGTAATTGAGGTGTTAATTTGAACCCGGATATTGAAAAAATAGCTGGTTACCTGAAAAATGCTGAAAAAGTAACTATCCTCACAGGAGCAGGTATCTCGGCAGAAAGCGGGGTTCCAACTTTCAGGGGAAAAGAAGGGTTATGGAAAAAATACCGCCCCCAGGACCTGGCAACCCCCCAGGCATTTGAAATACAGCCTGAAGTGGCCTGGCAATGGTACGGATATCGACAGGAACTAATCAACAAATGCCAGCCCAATAAAGCCCATTACATTTTATGGGAATTTCAAAACTTTTTTGACAGGTTCAGCCTAATAACCCAGAATGTGGACGGACTTCACGAAAAAGCGGGCAGCAAAGAAGTAATTGAACTTCATGGAAATATATTCAAAGCCCGGTGTATGGCCTGTAACCGTATAATTTCTTATGAATATCCGGGTGGCTCCTTACCCCGTTGCCATGATTGCGGTAACTTGTTAAGGCCAGCTGTGGTATGGTTCGGTGAATCATTGAATCAAAAAGTTCTGGAACAGGCATTTAAAAAAGCCATGGATTGTGATGTTTTTCTTACCATAGGAACCTCGGCCCTGGTTCAGCCCGCAGCTTCCCTGCCTCTTATTGCTGCCAGGGGGGGCGCGAAAACCGTAGAAATCAACCCGGATTCTACACCTCTTTCCCTTGTTCTGGATGTTTCAGTCAGGGGTAATGCAGCAAAAGTTCTGGATGAGGTATGGAAGGAATTAAAATATTAAATAAAGGGAAAAAATTGGAATAAGAGAATGAAAATACTACAAATTATCTAGAAGGGGGTGCTATAATGGAAAATGGTGAAGGTGGAGTAATTGCAACGGGTATGTTTTGTTTTACTATGATAATTGGCTTGGGAGTCTATGCATTTACAGCTTATTCTCTGCAGACGATTGCCCAGAAAACAGATACTGAGAACGGTTGGTTGGCATGGATTCCCATCGCAAACATATATTTAATGTGTATGATCGCCGGGCGTCCCATATGGTGGTTAGTTTTGTGTTTCCTGCCCGTGGTTAATGTTATTGTTATGACAATTCTCTGGATGGACATTGCCGAGGTCCGGGGAAGGCCTAACTGGTGGGGAATTCTGGTGCTCTGGCTGCCTCTTATACAATTTTATTTCTTATACGCAATGGCATTTCAGGATGCATAATAATTTCTTTCGAATTCTAAAGAGCATCAGAGAATGCTCTTTTTTAATTCTGGTTGAGATGGCGGGAGCGAAAAGGAGTCGAACCTTCCTGGGAGGATTAGTCCCACAACAGTTTTGAAGACTGCGGGAGCCACCGGGCCCCATTCGCCCCCAAACCTTAAATCAGAATGATATAATAAACTACAGAACCGATGAAATAAACAAAAATTAACAGAAAGAATACCAGTTTCAACCCGGGGTTCCTGTCTATCAGAGATTTCTTCTCAAAGTCTTTGGGAAGAATCATCATGAAAAGGGTTAGCAGGTTTATACAGACAAAGGGGATTAAATATCTGGAGAGTTCCAGAAACTTTAAACTGTTGTGTATGGTAATATTCAAGGGAACTACATTAAGGTTGTTAAGCACAATAAGCGCAACCGACGGCAGCAGCATGGCAAACAATGCCGGCAACAAGGTAATATTATGGGTTGTATTGGTCAGTTTCTGCCGGAATTTCCCGATTAAAAACGGAACCAGCCAAGGTACAACTATAATTAATAGCGCAAATAACATACCCATAAAAATAACCTGGGGTTCGTAGGTCATTTTATTAATAAGCCCAGCTTTGCTCTGTATTTCCTCCAGGGGTTTTCCAACCAGTTCAAAATTTCGTAAAAAAGTCAACCAGGCCCCATTAAGCAGATATCTTCTGAAGGCTTCCAGAAGGCCCATAAACAGAAGAGGTATTATCAGCATGATGAAACTGGCAATAGCTGGATTCATACCTTTGAGCATTCCGGGGTTGATGGTAACTTTTACCGGGATTTTAATAATGCCAGATTTGGATTTGATGGTTATGGAATTTTCCTGAACACTGCCGGGTTGCATATATGCTGTGTCAATCCAGAACTTCAGGTTGATATTTTCACCGGAAAACCTTTCAGGATAAACTTTAAGCCAGGAATATTTGGGAATAACCACTCCGTTAATTTCCGAACCGTCGTTGGATTTTATATCGAAATTACCCTGTATGAGTTGATCCTGGGGGGCATACTCCACAATTATTTCCTTGGCATTACATTCAATGGTTGTGGGAGCCTGGGCGCTTTCGCCGGAACCAAAAATTGCTTCCCGGAATTCTGCAATTGAATTGAACCTCTTTGCCGGGCTTCTGTTAATTGCCCGGTTAACAGCTTCCGTCATGGAATGGGAGATATCGTTACGGTATAGTGAAATATCTTTTAAATCAAAGGGTGAATTATTGGGGTCAATTCTGGAAAGAAGATAATGGAGCAAAACCCCTACACTGTAAACATCACTTTGTTCATTGGGGAACATTTGCCGGGCTACTAATTCGGGCGCCACAAAACCCGGAGATATTTTCATCAGTTGCTGAGCCTGTTTATCTGCAGAAAAATACCTGGTCAGGCCCAGGTCCATAACCCTGATTCGCCCCATGGGAGTAATTATTATATTGGAAGGGACTATGACTCCCATAATAACTTTTGGGTCCTGCCCATGAAGATATTCGATGATGTCGAAAATCTGGGCTACCCATGCCCGAATTCGGGACTCGGAGATATTCCAGCGCTGGGCTCCGATAAAATGGTTCAGAAAACGGCCTTCAAGATACTCTCTGACCAGAAAGATGTTTCCTTCCTCGGAGATGAAATAATCGACGATTTTAACAATACCCTTGTGCTTTAAGGAAGCCAGCTGTTTGCTGATTTTAGTGAATTTTGACTTGAATTTTTTCAGGGCTTCATCATTGTGAATAGGATATTCAATTTCTTTTATTATCCATTTTTTATTATATACTGAATCCTGGGCCAGATAAACGGTGGAAAAATCACCTCTGCCCAGTATTTTTACTATTTTATATTTACTTACCTCGTCGCCGACTCGTAATTTTGATACCATAATTTATGCACCTTAGATAAAGATAATCAGCCAATAAAATTAAGATATAGTTTCTTTGCCCGATACTAAATTCCTTGTAAGTTAAAACCAGAAAAGGGAATATACCCGGAACTCCTATACTTTTGCCATAAAAACACAGGTATAATACACTCTTTTGTTTTATTAATTTTTTTCTAACATAATTTAAAATATCCCTTAATTATAAATTATATTAGTGATTATTTGGTTTCAGAAGGTATTTGGCTTTAAGACGGGAATATTATAGTAAAAATTCGAAGGGGGCAAACCCAATGGAGACAAGAGTAAGAGATAATCTAACCGGTTATTATACTGACAGTTACCTTGAAGAAGGAATCAGCTCGGAAGTAAACAGGGCCAGGCGGTACGGTAGGAATCTTACTTTCTTGCTTTTTGATTTTAATATTCCAAAAAAGTATCAGGTTGACATGTTTTTCCCTATCTTTAAAAGGGTATCTAAAGAAATAAAAGTGCAAACCAGGGTGGTGGATATCAAAATAAGACTGGGAAACCGAATTCTGGTTATACTTCCCGAAACCGACCTGGCTGGAGCAGAAAGGGCTGCCTCTAAAATTCAGGATAATCTTAACGGAGTGGAATTTTATCATGCAATTTTTGATGAGTTCTTCCACATCAAAGCTACCCATTCAGTGGCTTCTTACCCTGAAGACGGAGAGGAACCTAAAAATATCTTAAGAAGTTTAACTCAGAAAATGGCTGATAACAAAGAAACCGTTTCCGAGGAACAATCCTGAAATATCATTTATAGAAAGTGAACAAATATGGCTTCCAAAAAAAAGAAAAAGAAACAGAATGAAAAAAACAATATAGATGAAACCAACACTCAAATTTCAAAAGACAAAGAAGAACAAGAAAATTTCTCCCTTCCCATGGGAGTTATTTATTTAATTCTGGGCCTGTTTTTTGCGTTTTTTTTATGGAGCGCATACAGTGGGCTGACCCAGGGGAATTTTACACTTATCTTCCTTCTTGTACTTGCCTTTAACGGACTGGCTGTAGCCATACTGGCAAGATACCTGCAGAAATCCGGCTATTATGGCTACTATCGCATTGTTTCCGTCATCTTTTTTATTATGGTTGCGGTCACTTATTATTTTATGCCCCAGCTGGACGGTTTTTTATTCGCAATTATTGCCATCCTGGCAGCCATACTGGTTGTCTTTACAGTTCTGCCTCTGTTTTTCGAAGGCGCATCGGTAGAAACACTTGTTGGCCGGGGTTTAGCTGTAACTTTCATATTTATGCTGGCCATGCTGTTTCTGGGCAATAAAGTACTTATACCCAGAGAAAAGACAATTCAATTTAATAATACCTATCCTTTTGGTATCATTTTTGGAAAAGACAGTAAAGATGTAATAATTTATGGTGATAACCGCTTTTTTGACCCCGATGCCGAAAAAGTTCAGTTTTCAATCAACAGGGAAATTCATCCCGATTTGTTTATGGAAGAAGCTGCTTTGAGAAGATCTGAAGAAGTCAAGAATATCCGGGGTGGAAAAGAAGAAGAAAAAAAGAAAAAGGATAAGGATTTCACAGAAGAGAGTACC